>CALJDF010000140.1 GCA_938023835.1 uncultured Alphaproteobacteria bacterium | reverse complement strand
AAACCGGCGTCACTGAATTCTTCGTCGCACGCGACGGCACCATCCGCGGCACCTGGCGCGACCGCGCCACCATCACCCTGCGACGGCAGTAGACGCCCTCGCGCGCCAATCGCACCATTTACGCCGCTGGCGCCCCTAAGTACCCGTCATCCTGAGCCGATCGGTTTGCGCTGCAGGCACAACCCGGTCGTGACGAAGGGTCACCAATACACCGTGGCCTTTCGGCCGCCGCACTCGACGCACTTCAAGTGACGCTGCACCCGTTGAATGGGATAGCTATGCCCGTATTTCTCGATCAGCGGTCGCGGGTCGACCTCGCTGCTACGCTTACACCCCAAGCAATAGACCATCAGTTTCAGCCCGTGTTTGGACAAGGAGGACAAGCAAGCATCTTCGCGCGGCATGGCGCGGAAGCTAACCGGGCGCGCCCTGTCGAGTCTGCCCACATGATGATGGCATCAACTAAACCATCGGGGCGGGGTGTTTGGCAAAATTGGCGCCAGCACCAAATCGCTCTCACTTCAGCGCCATCTCGCCTTAGACTGGCGCATCCCATTCAATGGGAGCCGCGCTGATGACAACTGAACTTTGGTATCTTCTCCTCACATCGATCCTTCTCAGTGTCCTTTGGGTGACGCCCATCATCGGACGAGTCATCAATGGCGGTTTTCTCACTGCAGACGATTACAAAAAGCTTCGCGACTATGCCGACTATCCCGACTGGGTCCGGCGCGCTAATCGGGCGCATCTCAATTTGGTGGAACAGTTCGGGGCCTTCGCAGGTGTGGTTCTGGTGGCCCATCTCGCAGGCGTCTCTGATGGTCTAACGGTGGCTTGCGCAGCGATCTTTTTTTGAGCACGGATCGTTCATGCCGTTGTTTTCATCGCCGGGGTCACCGTGGTGATGGCGCGTACCGTTGTGTTTACCGTGGCATGGGCCGCGCTTATCGTATTCGGCATCCATGTGGTGCTCAGTGGCATGTAGTCATCGCTCGATGTTGGCATGATGGAGCGATTGCGCTAACTAAGGTCCTATGAGCGAAATCGATATTCTGCGTTGGGTGCACATCCTGGCGATGGTCTATTGGCTGGGCGGCGAGTGGGGCGTGTTCCAGTCGTCCTACTTCGTCGTCAACCGCAACCTGCCGCCCGAAGAACGGCGGCGGCACATGCAAACCGCCTACAAGATTGACATCCTCGCGCGCACGGGGATCATCTTGCTGCTGCCGCTCGGCCTCCACATGGGCACGTTGTTCGGTTTCATCCTAGCGTTGGAGGGTTACCTCGTTGTTCTGTGGCTGGTCTTCGCGGCGTGGCTCACGCTCACGTGGTCGGCGTTCGTCTTCCGTGAAACCGATCGCGGCATTGCGCTCAGCAAGATCGACGAACGCCTTCGCTACGTCGTGATCCCGCTGCTCGTCATTGGCGCGCTAGCGGCGTTTCTCGGCGTTGGACCGATCGAGGTCGGGGAGGGGAGTTACTGGTACCCCGCCAAGATCCTCACCTATAGCGGCATGCTTATCATCGGACTCTATTTGCGTTTCGTGATGCGCGAATGGACCACGATGTTCCGCATCCTGGCCCAAGGCCCCGATGCGGCCGTGGAGACCCGGCTCGAACGCTCCATCGCCAACGCGAGGCTTGTTGCCTACGTCTATTGGATAGGCATTGCCGGCACCGCGTTTCTTGGTGCCGTCAAGCCATTCTAAGCGGGTCGCGCTTACTTCTTGATCAGACCTTTCAGGCCACCGGCGCCTTTTTCCAACAAGCCCTTGGCTTTGTCGCCGACGCCGCCTTCGATCTGTTGCAACACGCCCGAGGTGATCGCAGCCTGACCGGCTGCGGCGCTGACGGCCGCGACAATAACCTTGGCCACTTCCGCCGGATCGGCGCCGCCGGAGTCCTTGCCTATCTCGGTCAGGGTGATCGATGGCAGATCGGCACCGACACCGCGGTCGAGACCGGCTGCCTTGAGGTAGACCCGGCCGTCGGCCGCGGTCACGCGCTCGATAACCAGCTTCTTCTCTTCTTCTGGATTCCCGCCGGACGCGCCACCGCTGCCCGCGGACTGCGTCAGTGTTTCCTGCAGGCGCGAGACGTTGGTGCCTTCGCCCGACACCTCGACCGTGACTTGTGGCGCGGTAACGGCGATTTCCTTGATCACAATGGTGTCGCTGGTCAGCGTGCCGATATCCAGCACGATGCGTGCTTCGCCGATGCGGATCATCCGTTCTTCAAAGCCTTGGGGATGGCCGATCACTAGGCCGCGAATGGTGCCCTCGCCGGAGGTCAGCGAGATTTCCACGTCGTCGACCCTCACCTCGGTCTGGGTGACATCGCTGCCGACGCGTTCGATCGCGGCTTTGACGATCGAATCGACCGAGGCCAGCGCCACGAACAGCACCACGACAACAATGATGATGACCGCAGCAACCGCTGTGCCGCCATAGACAAGACCTTTACGCATTTTCGGCGTCTCCTTTGCGAATTTGGTGGCGACACTAGGCCGATTGGTAGCCCCATGTCTCTTGACGGTGATCACTCTGGCGCGGCTTTGCCGCGAGAACGGCCCCTTCGACGACAAAGCGCGCGCTTTTTCGGCAGTTTTCTGAGACCGACCGCGCGGCGGGCGTGGGCGATATCGGTCTATCCGTCGGGCTGGCCTCTGATAATATGCTCCGGACTTCAGCCCGATGTGAGGAGACCCCGTCATGGAACAACAGGTTGCGACATTCAGCGGTTTCGGCCGGCACGGCATCAGCCCGGAAACGGTGCATGATGAAGATGCCCGCAGCAATTTCATGATGGATCTCTACCGCCACCTCGGCTCGCAAGCCGGCGCCGGGCGGCGCGACGTGTTCGAAGGCCGGGTCAAACCCGCTTTCGTCAAAGAGCATGGTCGCGCGCCGAAGGACCGTCACGAAGTCCGCAAGGCGGTAAAGGACGATCCCTACTTCCAGTTTTGGGGCCACCTCCGGGTGCTTGCGAATCAGACGTTGTTTTACGAAAACAGCCAAACCGTCGAACGCCAGCTCGATACGCTGATCGACAAGGCCAAGCCTGGCAAACCCAAAGGCAAGCTAGAACTCGATTCCAATTTCGAGATTCCGAAGTACCAAGCACCGTTTGATATGCATTGGATGCCGGGCAGCTTCTTCACCGAAACCACCAAAGACGATGTTGCCGCCGGCGCGATGTACGACTCGGGCGGTCTTTATGTGATGACGTCGGGTAACCTCGGCCCGCTCGGCGATGGCGGGGCCTATTCGGTCATCAACTACTTGCGCGAGAACTATCCCGACTTCAATCCCAAACGCATTCTCGATCAGGGCTGCACCGTTGGTCACAACACGTTGCCGTTCAAAGATGCGTGGCCCGATGCCGAGGTGATCGGTCTCGATATCGGGGCGCCCGTGTTGCGGTATGCCCACGCGCGGGCCGAATCGTTGGGCTGCGACGTAACGTTCACGCAGCAGAACGCCGAACACACGAAGTACGACGACGAAAGCTTCGACTTCGTCACCTCGACCATGTTCCTACACGAGACCTCGCGCAAAGCGGTTCACAACATCATTGCTGAGGGCTATCGCATCCTGAAGCCCGGCGGACTCATGTTGCATCTCGAACAGCCGCCGTTCCGTTGGTTCGACGACCCGTTCGAGCAGTTCGTGCGTGACTGGGATACCCACAACAACAACGAACCGTTCTGGGGTCCGATGCACGACATGGATTTGGCGGCGGTCGCTGTCGAAAGCGGTTTCAAGCGCAAAGATATCGTCGAAGAAATGGCGCCCCTGATCAAACCGACCAAGACCGACAACTACGCCGAGGGCCCAGGCGCGTGGTACGTCTTCGCCGCCTGGAAGCGCTAACCTAAAGTCCGCCGTTCCGCGCTCATGATTTCGGGCGCGCAATAGAGGGCGACACGTTGATGCTCGGGCGTGCCCGGTTTGGGCACGCCCTTGTGTTCATGCGTGTCGCTGTTCGAACCAACGATGGGCGAGGCGCAAGCCCGCCCACCCGATCATCACCATCAACGCCGCGGTCAGGGAAAGGGTTGCGCCCCAGGGTTGGACCGTCATCGTGATCAACAGGAACCCTGCGGAGAAACCAATCATCGATCGAATGATGCTAGCCATAGTCGCCGCGGTGGTTTGCCCACCAAGCCGCGGCATGGCGATCAATACAAGGCTCGTTAGCGTAATCGGGTAAACCGAGATGATGCCGGTGGCGCGCGGGCCGATCACTTGGCCGAGCGTCACGACGACCGCGACGAAGACCCCAACCACAGCGCCCCGCATTGGCAGGTCGTACCACTGTCGTTGGATCGGTCGCCCGGTCGGTGGCCCGGCCGGCACATCGCGAGTTAATAAGAGAGCGCCGCCGAGCACAACCACATTGATCGCCACCGCACCCGGTAACGACCACGCAATTTGCCCGACCGCCAATGCGATCACCAACCAGACGCCCGTCACCAGCGCCAATGACGCGGCAACGGAAAGCCGCGGCGCCACATAGACGAGGAGCAGCAGGAAAATAACCGCGCCGGTGTTGCCGGCGAGACTGTTGAGCGCGCTGACGGCAAGAAACGCATCGTCGTATTCGATAGCGAGCATGACGTAGGCGGGACCGGCGGAGGTTGGCAGGCCGACCACCAGACCGCCCCAAAACGGGCCGCTTTTCTCCGCCGCAATGGCCGCCGCAATGACCGTGACCGCCGTGACGGCGATCTTGATCAGCAGCGAAAACCAGATGGCATCAACGAAAGAAATGGCTTGAACCTGGGAAAAAGTTGCGGTCGCCATACTGCCCTATTGCGGGACGCGGACCAAACGCGGGCGCCTCAATTATTGTTCGGCGTTTGACGTTGCCCTAGCCTGCACTGCATAGCCACGCCAGAGAAGGATTGAGCCATGGAAAAACGTATTGCTGTTTTGGGCGGCGGCGTCGGTCGCCAATCGCCGCTTGCGCCTCTCGACGATGTGCGTTCCGACGGGTTCGTCCCGACGCTGATCATGCCTCGGCTCAAGGTTTTTCCCCATACACCATACGAGCGTGGGCTCTCCGTCGTCGCATACCTCGATGCTGCAATCGAAGCTCAAAAAGCGGGTTTCGAGGCGATCTTCATCAACACCGTGGGCGACTACGGCATTGATGAGATGAAATCGGCACTCACCATTCCGATCGTCGGTGCGGGCGAGGCGACAATGGCGATGGCCGCAACCGTTGGTCGGAATTTCTCGGTCGTCAAGATTTGGCCCCCGCGGATGAATTTCATCACCGAAGAACGCCTCCGCAGCACCGGCGCGGCCGCACGTTGCGTGTCGATCCGAAATGTCCTTAGCGACGACGAGGTCGTCAGTACCTCCGGTGCCGTTGCGGCAATCGGTACGATGCAGAACGGGAACCAGGAGATTATTGAACGAACGCTTGAACAGGTCGCCCTCGCCGTCACCGAGGACGGTGCGGACACGATCGTCTTGGGCTGCACATGCATGGCGACCATAGCGCCGATGATCGCCGCGCATGCGCCGGTGCCGATACTCGAGCCCATGCGAACCGGTTACTCGGTTGCCGAATCCTTGCTACGCCTCGGGATTACCCAAAGCCGCGTTGCCTACCCGCAGACCAATCCGCAATTGCTCGGGGCGTTAGATGAGATGATTGCCGGCATGGACCACCCCAATCTCTCGACGGACTGCGACATGTGCGTCGTCAGCGAGGCGGCAGAGTAATGCCGATGTTCAAACAGATCGACTTTCGGTAAGATTGACGCTTAGGATTAGAGGTTCGAAGGTGCCGCATGGCATTCGACGATGAAGAAGAAGAACTAGAAGTCGCGGGTGGCACGACCGGCGAGCAAGCGCGCGCGCACAAAGAGTCCAAGAATCGGACCCAAGCGCGGCTGGCGTTGCGTAGCATGGGCGGGCCGCAAAAGGCCGCGGTCATTCTGATTGCGGTCGGCGAGGAACGCGCCGGCACCCTGTTCGCCAAAATGGACGATGAGGAGATCAAGGAGATTTCCTCGGCCATGGCCACTTTGGGCAGCATCGGCTCGGCCTTGGTCGAAGAACTGTTCCGAGAATTCGTCAACTCGTTCGCCGGCGGCGGCTCGCTGGTCGGCAGCTTTGAGGGCACCGAGCGGCTCTTGTCCAAGTTCCTCGACCCGGACCGCTTGGGCGACATCATGGAGGATATCCGTGGTCCGGCCGGGCGCACGATGTGGGAAAAGCTCGCCAACG
>CALJDF010000139.1 GCA_938023835.1 uncultured Alphaproteobacteria bacterium | reverse complement strand
GTGCCGTCGACGTTGGTGACCGCACCGCCGGCTTCTTCGACGATGAGGTGGGCGGCGGCAATGTCCCATTCGCTTTTGTTGGTCGTGGTGATGGTGGCATCGAAGCGGCCGTTGGCGACGACGACCATGCGGTAGGCCATCGAGTTGACGAAATGGAACTCGGCGCCGTCGGCAACCTCGGGCCAGTTATGGGCGCGGAAGGTGCGTTTGGAGGCCAGCAAGCGCGCTTTGGTTGGGTCGGTGTTGGGCGAGACGGCGATGGGGGTGGCGTTGAGGCGGGCGCCGCTGCCTTTGACGGCTTCGAAGAGTTCGTCCTGCGCGGGATTGAACACCGCGCCCAGCACCGGGTGGCCGTCGACCACGAGGGCGGCGGAGACGGCGAATTGCGGGGTGCCGCGCAGGAAGGCACGGGTGCCGTCGATCGGGTCGACGATCCAGACGTGGCTTTTGCTGCGCCGCTCGGGCGTGTCGGCGGTTTCTTCGGACAGCCAGCCGTAGTCGGGGCGGGCCGCGGTGAGTTGTTCACGCAGCAATTTGTCGACGGCGAGGTCGGCTTCGCTGACCGGGTTGTCGGGCGATTTATCCCAAGACTCGACGTCGGTGCGGAAATATTTAAGCGCCAGCGTGCCGGCCTCGCGCACGGCTTCGAGCAGTAAGAGGTGGTCGGCGCCGAGGTCGTCTTTGATGGCTGGTGCCGCCGTCACGCGCCGGCCACGGTGAGGCCCTCAAGGAGAATGGTCGGCGCGTTGGCGCCGTAGCGAAGCTCGAGATCGTTCGCGGGGGTTACGTTGAGGAACATGTCCTTGAGGTTGCCCGCGATGGTGAGTTCGCTGACCGGAAAGGCGATTTCGCCGTTTTCGATCCAGTAGCCTGCCGCACCGCGGCTGTAATCGCCGGTGACGCCGTTGACGCCGAAGCCGATGAGTTCGGTGACGTAGAGGCCCGAGGCGATGTCGGCCATCAAGGCCTCGGGGGATTGCGCGCCCGGTTCCATAAAGAGGTTGGAGCGGCTCGGCGACGGCGGCGAGGAGGCGCCGCGGCTGGCATGGCCGGTGGATTTCATATCGAGTTGGTGCCCGGTCGCGGTATCCAGAAGCCAGGTCGTGAGGCGACCGTCTTCGACCAGGTTCATGCGGCGGTTGGCGACGCCTTCGCCGTCGAACGGGCGCGAGGCGAGGCCGGCTTTGATGTGGGGGTCGTCGACGATGACGATGCCGTCGGCGAATACTTTTTCGCCCAGCTTGTCGCGCAAGAAGCTGGTGCCGCGCGCCACCGCCGCGCCGTTGATCGCGCTTGCCAAGTGGCCGAGCAGGCCGTTGGAGACGCGCGGGTCGAACACCACCGGCACGGCGCCGGACTTCACCTTGCGTGGGTTGAGGCGTTTGACCGCACGTTCGCCGGCCTGGCGGCCGATGGTCGCGGGATCCTCGAGATCTTTAAGGAAACGCACCGAGGAATAATCGTAGTCGCGCTCCATGTCGGTGCCGTCGCCGGCGATGACCGAGGCCGAGACCGAATGCGAGGTGCCGCTATAGGCCGCGGCAAATCCGTCAGATGTCGCGAGCGCCACGGTGCTGCGGCCCCAGCTTGCATCGGCCCCTTCGGAGTTGGTCACGCCCGGCACCGCACGGGCGGCGTCTTCGGCCGCGGCGGAGCGGGCGTAAAGCTCTTCCGGGTTGGGCTCGTAGGGGTCCATCAGGTCGAGGTCGGGCCACGAGGTGGCGATGAGGTCGGGATCGGCCAGACCGATATGGGGGTCTTCCGGCGCGATCTTGGCCATCGCCACGGCGCGGGTGACGAGTTCATCGACGGCCGCCTCGGACCGGTCGGTGGACGACACCATGGCCTGGCGCTTGCCCAGCATGACGCGCAAGCCGAGATCGACCGACTCGGCGCGCTCCAGGTCTTCGCGCTCGCCGAGCCGTTGAGAGACGCCCAGGGAGATGCTTTCGGCGGCGATGGCGTCGGCGGTATCGGCGCCGGCCTTGAGGGCGCGGGCGACGAGGTCGCTCAGGAACGAAAGGGTGCGCGCCTCGGCGTCGCGAGATTGGGTCATGAGCGCTGATTCTCCTGGGTTCGAGCGTTCCGGTTATATAAGTCTGATGGCGCGCGCGCCAACCCACCGCTTTGTGAGCCGGATGCCTGAGCTTTTTACCGAGGCCTTCAACCTCTCGTTCCTCTACGCGGCGCTGGTTTTCGCCATTGCGGGCGTGATGCACGGCTATACCGGCGGCTTTGGTTCGGGACTGTTCGCCGTGCCGTTGCTGGCGTTGTTGTTCGGCCCGGTCGGCGGCATTGCGGTGGGCAGCCTGACCTCGCTGCTGGGTTCGGCGCAATTGGTGCCGGCGGCGACGCGGCTGGTGTCGTGGCGGCATATGGCGCCCTTGATGATCGCCCAAATGATCATGGTGCCGGTTGGCGCGGCCCTTTTGGTGTCGTTGGACGCGACGTTGGTGCGCCGGATCATCGGCGTGCTGGTGCTGTTGTCGGGCGTCTTGCTCGCAACGGGGTGGACTTATCACGGGCGTCGCGGGCCGATGATGCGGGCGACCGCCGGGGGGATCGCCGGGTTCATGGGCGGTATTGCGGGGATCACCGGCCCGGTGTTGGTGGCCTATTTCCTGTCAGCCCCCGAGCGGCCCGAGATTCAACGTGCGCGGATTGTGCTGGCGGTGTTCGCCGGACTGATCGTCATTCAGGTTTCATTGTTCGTGGCCGGCGGCGCCGGGGCGGTGAGCGTTACCCGCGCGCTTGCCTTGGCGCCGATGTTCATGGCGGCGACATGGTTCGGGGCGCGGTTGTTCGCGCGCGCGCCGCTGACGTGGTTTCGCAAAGTCTCGTTGGTGATGTTGTTCGGTTCGGGGGCGGCGGCGCTGCTGGTCTGACGACGTGCCATGGATTTGCCTTGTTGGCATCCCACTGGCGCCGCATTCCCCTGACACGCTGTTGTTCTTCGCCTCAACACGCAGGGAGACAGCACCGTGGAAAAATCACCCCTTGGATTCAAATCGCTTCGTCAACGCGCTGCGGCCGAACCAAGCCCGACGGACGCCGGTACGACGCGACAGAGCACCGGGTTGCCCGACAAACCCAAACCGGGCTGGTGGCCGGATGACCCGGCCGGCACCGTGGAGCCGGGAGAGGATGCCAACCTCCATGTCGGTCGCGGCCTGCGGTTGAAGGGCGAGGTGAGTTCCTGCGACCGGCTAGCGGTCGAGGGCGATGTCGAAGCGACGATCGCCGCGCGGGTGTTGGCGATTTCGGCAACCGGTCAAGTCAAAGGCAGCGCCGAGGTCGAGACCGCCGAAATCGACGGCCGCTTCGACGGGCAATTGACGGTGCGCGGCTGTCTGAGCGTGCGGCGGTCGGGCCAGGTTACCGGGACGGTGGTTTACGATGCGCTGGAGGTCGAGAAGGGCGGGTGCGTGACCGGCGACTTGACCCGCACCGCGAGCGAAGGGGTGGCGCCGGGGCCTGTGGTGGCGTTGGCGGCGCCTGAAACGACGCCAGACGACGCTTAGCGTCGATGAGGCCGCACGGCCGCGCTTAATTCAGGTCAGGGGATTTCGATCTACGCCGCGGCGGGCTGATAAGAGACGCTGATCTCGGCCAGCGCGGCGGCGAAGTCTTCGGCGGCTTGTTCGCCGGCGACTTCGAAGGCATCAAAGCCGCATCGCGCCATGAACGCCATTTGGTCACGTTGGACGTCGCCGGTGGCCCGCAACTCGCCGCGATAGCCGAAGCGTTCGCGTAGCAGACGGGCTGCCGAATAGGGTCGGCCGTCGGTGAAGGCGGGAAAGTCGAGCCCGATCAAGGCGAAGCGATGTACGTCGGGGCCAAGTGGTTCGACGGCATCATCGGGGTTGAGGGTGAGACCGAGAGGCACGTTGCGGGCGATGAGGGTGTCGCGATCGGCTTGCCAGGTCGCGAGATCGACGCGCACGCCGTCGCCATTTTGCCAGGGGTCTTCGACGAGGGCGCCGTTCTTAAGCAGCGGCATAGAGTGTCTCCTTAAAGGGGGCGGGGCCGATACGCCGGTAGGTCGCAATGAAACTTTCACCGGGGTTTCTGATGTCGCGATAGGTGTGGGTGATCTTTTCCACGGCATCGACAACCTGGTCGGCCGAAAACGATTTGCCGACCACCTCGCCGAGCGCGGCCTCAGTGCCGGGGTCGCCGCCGAGGGTGAGCTGGTAGAACTCTTCGCCGTTCTTTTCGAGACCGAGGATGCCGATGTTGCCGACATGGTGATGGCCGC
>CALJDF010000138.1 GCA_938023835.1 uncultured Alphaproteobacteria bacterium | reverse complement strand
TCACCTCGATCAAACCTAGCGCGCTTATCAGGGTCGCCGATGAGGGCGTAGGCGGCGTTGACATCTTTGAACTTGTCAGCGACCTCGGGGGCCTCCGGGTTGCGATCAGGGTGCAGTTCCATCGCGAGCCGTCGGTATGCCTGCTTGATCGCTTCATGGCCTGCGTCGTTCGGAACGCCGAGCGTTTTGTAGGGATTCTTCATGAAATCCGTGTCCTGCCAACCGCAGGCAGGATACGGGAAACAGGGTTAATCGACGGTTAACGGGTCAGCGAATCTCGGCCTTTAGTTGGTTCGCCATATCGCGTGCGGCTGTCAGTTGTTCTGCCGACATGATGTCGACAATGACCTCTAGGAACTCTGACGCCCGACCGTGGCCTTGGTCCGCCGCAAGGCGCCACCAGGCGTGGGCACGGACCCGATCCTCGGCAACACCGGCGCCGTCCATATCGAGGCCCCCGACATAGAATTGAGCATCGCGGTTACCGGCTTCTGCGAGCGGCAGTCATGTGCGTAGCGCTGTCGTGTAGTCCTTCCCTTGATAGGCCCGCAGGCCTTCGCTCACCGCAGCGGCCATTGCTTCGTCCGATATCTGAGGCTGCCGGGTCAATGGTTCTGGCGTTCTCTCTGCGACCTGGGGCGGGGGCGAGGCCACCGCGGCCGTTTGGTCATCCGTGGTCGTAAGGTCGTCGTCAGCGGGCGCGAGGTCATCATCTGTGGTCAAGAGATCGTCGTCGGCGCCGACAAGGTCATCTTCTGTCGGTTGAAGCGCGGTTGCATCGCCCTCGCTTTCGCCGCCGATAATCGAGTCCTCGCCTTCGTCAGGTTCGGACTGGGTCAAGGCCGCGACCTGTTCCCCGTCGCCGGAATCTTCGTCGTCGCCGCCCGATAGATCGTCATCCGCCGCTTCATCTTGCGGCGCGTCATCAGTGATCAAGGTGTCTTCTTCAACAGCTTTTTCAGTCTCGCGGTCGCTTTCATCGGTGCGAGGGGTGTCTTCTTCTGACTCATCGTCACCCAGGAGAGAGGCAAAGGGGTCATCTTCTTCGTCTTCTTCTTCGACAGCAATCGGCTCGTCGTCCTCAGCCGCATCTCTAGGTGAAGCGGCGACGATACCCGCGCCGAACGGCGGCGCAAGGAGTACCTCGTCTGTTGCGGGTTCGATCCCCTCTGCGGTCATGATTGCGACCAACTCGATCGATCGCTCATGGCCGGCCTCGGCGGCAAGCTGGAACCAGCCGAGCGCGCGACCGGTGTCTTGGTCGACGGCGAGCCCTTTGCGGTACATCTGCCCGATGTTGAATTGGGAGATAGCGTGACCAGCCGAGGCCGCGCGATGGAACCAGGTCACCGCATCTTGTGGGTTCTGATCGACCCCCTGGCCGCGCAGCAGCATATTGGCAAGATTGGCCTGGGCACGGACCAATCCCTGATCTGCCGCGCGTCGGTACCAGTTCAAGGCCACCGCGAAATCTTGCGGTACCCCGAGGCCGAGACGGTATAGGTGCCCGATGTTGCGTTGGGCGAAGGGATCACCGCCGGCAGCGAGCGGCAACCATTCGTTGTAGGCCGTCGTGAAATCGCCGCCGTCGAACGCGGCAACCCCGCTGTCGAAATCGGCATACGCCCGCGAGGTCGCGCCGCCAAAGAGGAGGACCGCCACGACGAGAGTGGTGCCTGCGAGAAGGCCCAAGCGGCGCCGGCGGGCGCCAGATTTGGGCATGTCGGCGGCGCGTTCGGGAGGGGCGGCAGTGCCTATCCGTTGACGATCTTCCAGGTGCCGTCTGCCTGGCGGCAAGCCGTACCGTAGGCCTCTTCGATCTCGCCGCCGATTGTGACGGTCTGTTGGAATTCCCGGCATGGCTGTCCGTCGTTCTTGGTGTAGATCCGTGTCGGCGTGATGGTACCCGAATTTCCCGAATCTGGGTTGCGCCATGAATTGGTCCGTCCGCTCGGAGCGGCTTCAAGCGTTTGCTGGGTGGTCTGAGCCATTGCCAATTGATCCGCCCTGTCGAGCGATTTTCCGATTTCGCTGCCGACAAAAGCACCGAGTAGGGTACCGACGGCGGTGGCTGCCAGCTTGCCGTCGCCATCACCGAACTGGGCGCCGGCAATGGCACCGCCGACAGCGCCGATGATCGTTCCAGCACCCTGTTTTTGGCCGGTTGTTTCGCAGGCTGCGAGGGAAAGGCCCACGGCAGCAATAAGCGCAAGTTTCGAAAGGGACATCACAATTTTCCTCTATCCAAAGATTGTGGCAACTGTTCGTGCGTTATCCCCCCTCAACCAGACGGCCCTTGCCGGTTGAGGCATTACCATTATATAGAAAAGGCGCCAGCCCGGCGAAGGTCCCACGGCGTGGCGGCGTGGAATCCGTCGGATTTTGGCGAGTTATTCTGGGTCGAGACAGGTACCATGCGCGATCCAAAGGAGCCTAATCCATGCCAGGCTTGAATATTCCAACCCATCAAGACCCTATTACTACCGTTTGCCAGTGGTTGGATGCAGCTGCCGAGGGGGAAGCCTTCAATCCAAGCGCCACCGCGCTTGCCACCGTTGGCCAAGATGGCGCGCCGAGCGTCCGCATGGTTTTGCTGAAGGACATCGATCAAGCAGGGTTTATCTTCTACACCAACCTCCAGAGCCGCAAAGCGCGCGACTTAGAGTCGGATGCGCGGGCCGCCCTGTGCTTGTACTGGAAAAGCCTTCGACGCCAAATCCGTATCGAGGGATCGGTGACGCCGGTAACCCCGCAAGAGGCCGATGCCTATTTTGCGACACGCGAGCGCGGAAGTCAGATCGGCGCATGGGCGTCGCAGCAATCTGCGACTCTCGAAGATCGGACCGCTTTGGAGGCGGCTGTTGCAGATACGACGCGCCGTTTCGCAAACGGAAAGGTGCCGCGCCCGGAATTCTGGTCGGGATACCGACTGGTACCGATCATGATCGAGTTCTGGTGGGAACTACCATCGCGCCTCCACGAACGCGTCGAGTTTATGCGCGAAGTGGGTGGCGACTGGACCCATCGACTGTTACACCCCTGACCATGGCAGAGAGGACACCCGAGGCCGCAGACGCAGCGCATGCTGGGAGGATGATGCGACAGGCGACCTATGCGTCGGTCGCCGTTGCCGGGACGCTTATCGTCGCCAAGGGAGCTGCCTGGGCCATCACTGATTCGGTGGCAATGCTAAGTGCCCTGATTGATTCTTTGCTTGATGCCTTGGCGTCGATCATCAATCTGTTTGCAGTCCGGCACGCGCTCCAGCCCGCCGATCGCGAGCACCGGTTTGGCCACGGCAAAGCGGAGTCGTTAGCGGGCCTCGGCCAGGCGGCCTTTATTACCGGGTCGGCCGTTTTTCTAATATTTGAAGCATTGCAACGGCTAGCCCGGCCGGTTGCTGTTGAACATGGCGGCGTCGGCATTGCGGTGTCGGTTTATGCCATCATCGCGACGTTGGGGTTGGTCCTGTACCAATCTTACGTCGTGCGTCGAACCAAATCCGTCGCGATCGCGGCGGATTCCCTGCACTACAAGTCCGATCTTGCACTCAACGCATCGGTGATTGCCGCACTGGTTCTCTCCGGTACGTTTGGCTTTGCCTATGCCGATCCGGTTTTTGCCATTGGCATTGCGGCATTCGTTCTTTTTAGCGCCTGGCAGATATTCAAACGCTCCTACGACGAGCTAATGGATCGTGAATTTCCCCAAGAGGTTCGACAAAAAATTCGGGAAATCGCGACAGCCCCGGCCGAGGTCATTGATATGCACGACTTGCGCACCCGAAGCTCCGGGCGCGATTCGTTTATCCAGCTTCATCTCGAGTTGCCGTCAGACATCTCTCTAATGGAGGCACATCGAATCGCCGATGACGTGGAACTGCGACTGAGAGACGCATTCCCGGAGGCCGAGGTGATCATCCATCAAGACCCTGCCGGCGTCGAAGAGGACCATCCGGTATTTCATTAGTTGGCTAGGTTCGGGTCTGCCGTCGGGGTATGATCCGCCAACAGAATCATTGGGAGGTCCTGGGCTGTGGCGATCAAAATCATCCTCGCGCCGATGAGCGGCGCCGAAAGTGCCGAAGCAACACTGGTGAATGCACTTCATGTTGGCCGCCATCTGGGCGCGCATGTCGCGGCCTTTCACGTATCCTTGGACCCAAGGGACAGCGTCGCCTATATGGCCGAGGGCATGACGAGCAACATGATCCAGGATATCATGTCGGCGGTCGAGAAAGAGGGCGAGGAACGCCGCGAGCGCGCCCACGAACAGTTTGCGCGGCTGTGCCAGGAGGCTTGCGCACCGGTGACAGAAGGCCTTTCGGGTGCTGGTTTCTCCGCGAGCTTCACGACGGCAGTCGGACGCGAGGACGATTTGCTGGCTGTCCGCGGACGTCTTTCGGATCTCATTGTCGCGGCGCGCTCGGGCGGTAAAGGCGATACCCAACGGACAACCTTGGAGATCGCGCTGCTAGAAACAGGTCGTCCCGTTCTCTTGGCCCCGCCAGGTAATCCGCAGGGTTTCGGCAAAACGATTAGCATCGCGTGGAACGGCAGCATCGAAGCTGTTCGGGCGATTGGTGCTGGTGCGGGCCTGCATTTTCTTGGAGAGGCCGAGAAGGCCGTGGTGATGTTGGTGCCCGAGGCGTTCCGGTCGAGTTCTCATGTCGATGAATTGGTCGCCTATCTTTCGTGTCATGACATCAATGCTGAGGTCGCTCAGATTGACGTGTCGTCGCAACCGATTGGCCGGGTCCTCCTGGAGAAGTCCAAGGAGGTTGGCGCAGACATGATGGTGATGGGGGCTTACACCCACAGCCGACTGCGTCACATGATGCTTGGTGGTCCGACCAGCGTAATTCTGCAGAACGCTGAGATTCCGGTTCTCATGGCCCATTAGGGCTTCTCGGGCAGCCCATAGGTAGAGCCCAGCGAGGCCGGTCCCGTCGTCACGGCTCGCCCGGTTTCTACCAAATGGACGAGGTGGGCCAGCACCGATCGTGCCGCGGCCGGATGAAGGCGACGGTCAACCGACGCATACATTTTCGCAACCATCGCTTCTATCGTCGTCGCACCCTCTGCAATACACGCCAAGATCTCAGCCTCGCGCGATTCACGGTGCGCGATATAGGCGCGGACAAAGGCCTGTGGGTTGTGAATTGCCGGACCATGGGTGGGCCAATACACCGCGTCGTCGATCTGCAATAGACGCTGCAAGGACATCATGTAGGCCTGCATGTCGCCGTCCGGTGGCGCGACGACGGTCGTTGACCATCCCATCACATGATCTCCACTGAAAAGCGTGTGCTCTTCGTGCAATCGGTAGCACAAATGATTGGAGCAATGCCCCGGCGTGTGGACGGCTTCGAGGGTCCAATTCGGCCCCACGAGGGTGTCGCCGTCTTTGAGCTTGATGTCGGGTGCGAAGTCGTGGTCCGCACCTTCTTCGACCGCTCCAGCTTCGGGTCGACCGGAACCGTGCGGCCCGAACGCGTGGATCATCCCACCTACGCGGCGCTGAAGAAGGCGCGCTGCAGGGGAATGGTCTTGGTGCGTGTGGGTGACAAGGATGTGCGTCACCGATTCGCCATCGAGGGCATTCTCAAGGGCGTCGACATGGCTGGCCAAATCCGGACCCGGGTCGATCACCGCGACCTCGCCGGTCCCCACGATGTAGGTGCCGGTGCCATAATAAGTGAACGGCGACGGGTTCTTGGCGATCACTCGACGAATGCCTGGCGACAGACGCGTGACCTTGCCGTATTCGAAGTCCAGTTCCCTGACGAAAGGGATATTCATGTTGGATCACCCCCGTGGCGCGCGACATTATAGGGTAAACCAAAAGGCGTCATCTGGTTTCGTTGTAGGAGTGCGGTTTTGACGATGTTGTCCTTGGAGCTTGCGAACCGGATCGTCGAGGGCGCGCTGAAGCACGGTCGCAAAACGAGTTGCGCACCGCTCACGGTCGCGGTCTTAGATGCTGGGGGGCACTTGATCGCTTTTCAACGTGAAGATCGATCTGGAATTCTGCGACCAGACATTGCGGTCGGTAAGGCATGGGGCGCGCTGGGAATGGGCACGTCGTCGGGGGCCCTCGCCGACCGGCTGGCCGGAAACCCAGCTTTTTTGAACGCCCTCGCGGCGATGTCTCAAGGCCGCGTCGTGCCCGCTGCAGGTGGGGTCCTCATCCATCAAAGCGACGGTGACGTGATTGGCGCCGTCGGGATCAGCGGGGATCGGTCGGAAAAGGATGAGGCCTGTGCCGTCGCTGGCATTCACGCCGCGGGCCTTAGGTGCGATTCCAGGTCTCTATGAGCTGACAGCGCCGGCGCAGAAATCGCCCGCAGCGTTTGGTACGACAATTACTGGATTCCATTAGTCCGGCGGTGACTTTCGGTAATTGGCCGCGCGATGGATCAGTTTGGAACGAAAGCTTCGCGGATGTGTTCACCTATGGCACGTCCGTGCACTCAAGTTATCCACAAGAAATCCTTTGTCACACCCCCCGTGACCTTGTTGCCCCAGGAAGGGGCCGTGCGATGCCCCTCTGGAATAGGACGGAATAACCTTGGCGGACCGGCAGCGATTAGCAGCCATTCTTGCGCTGGATATCGAGGACTTGCCTCGTTTGAAGCCTCCAACAAGAAAGCGGCGCTGTTCCATTTGCGTGGCTTTATTGGGGTCGTCCTTGACGCCGTAGCGGAAAACAGGGGCACGCTGTTCTCCGCTGAACGCGATACCTTTCTTGCAGAATTCCCTAGTCCTGTGGCGGCGATCCTTGCTGTAAATGCCATTCATGAGGATGTGGCGGCCTACAACGAGGAGCAAAAAGAAGCGCAGAGGATGTTTTTCCGCACCGGCGTCCACGTGGGCGGTGTCACAGGAAGCGGTCGGAAACCTAGTGGTGAGGCGATTAGCGTTGCACAGGCCCTGCGGAACTTTGCCGCTGGGGGATCGACCGCCGTGGTTGGCGCGACCCACAAGCAGGTCGAGCAGCGTGTTGACCTTGAATGGGAGGACCTTGGCAAGCAGTCCGTTGGGGTTAAGAACGTTCGCGTGCTGAGTGGTGTGGAGAACATCGACGCCTATGCCTCCGGCGGTGGTCGCGGTCGCCTTGCTGCAGGGTTGGGGCGTCGTGGAATCGCTGCGATCGCGCTGGGGATCATCGTTGCCGTGGTCGCCGTCGTCTTCTTTGCTCAGCAAGGCCCCCGCCTTGGATCTGACAGCCAAACGGCGGATGGTGGCAGTGCGCCGTTCGAGGGGTCTGTCCGCAGCTCTCTCAAGAAGGGCCTCGGTCGGGGGAATGCCGACGGCGACGACCAGGGTGAGGTAGAACGCAGGGCGAGCGGCGACGAGGCGAGTGATGAGGCGTCAGACGAATCTGCGATCGCTGTTTCGATGGCGCTGCCGAACGAACCGTCCATTGCGGTTTTGCCATTTGCGAGTGCGTCGTCCGACCGCTCCCAAGACCATCTGGTTATGGGGTTAGCGCAAGAGGTTGCCGTTGCGCTGTCGCGGAGCCGAGATTTGTTTGTCGCATCGCCGCATTCGGCGCTGATGTATCCGGCCACGACCGAGGGATTCGCTGAGGCTGCGCGAGGGTTGGGTGTTCGATTCGTTCTGCTTGGGAAGGTCGTGCGTAGCGGAGATCGGGTGCGAATGTCGATCCAACTGATGGAGAACGGCGTGCAGGCGCCGCTCTTGGTGCGTTCCTTCGACCTTGGTCCCGAACAGCTTTCTAGCGTCGGCCGCCGTGTGGCGCAATTGGCGGCATCGGCCGTGGGCGCGGCGCTCACTGTTGCTGATATTGAAGAGCTAAAACGGCAAGAGGCAACGAGTGTCGATGCGTTCGACCTACTTCTGCGTGGCGAGCATGCGCTGCGTCAGGGAAACAAGGCGGCAACTGATGAAGCGATTCGCTTGTTCAGTGCGGCGATCGACGCTGACCGGTCCTTTGCGCGCGCCTATGAGGGCCTCGCCGTTGCGCACATAAGCGCGCAACAGTGGGCCGAGGCATCGCCCTCCGGCCCTGCATTCGAGGCCGCGCAGCGTGCTGTGGCGCTCGATGACGGCCTGTCTGCCGCACATAGTGTTCTCGGGGCTTACTACTTGGCGATGAGAGATTTCGACCGCGCCTTGCAGTCAGCCGAGAAGGTAATTGCGGTCAATCCAAACGACGCTGACGGCTATGCAACACTCGGGCGGATTCTGACTTGGGTTGGCTCGCCGGGGCGCGGCGAGGAAGAGATTGAGAAGGCTTTGCGGCGCAATCCAAGTCCGCCCATTTGGTACTTGTTCGGTTTGGGCCATGCGCGCTTTCTTGCGCAAGACTATCAAGGTGCCATCATCGCGTTTCGACGTGGTGTTCAAACCAATCCTAGCTGTTTGCCCAATCGCTATTACTTGGCCGCAAGCTATGCCGAGGCCGGAGACGCGGCCAAAGCAGAGTTCGAGTTGGGTCAGGGCGCGTTGAGATCGGTGATGCCGTCTGTTCTCGCTGGAGAATTAACGCCCTATCGTAACCCGGACGATCTCAACCACTTCCTAGACGCATTGCGCAAGGCCGGCGTTCGCTAGATCACAACATGACGTCGCCGCCATTGGGGCTCAAACACTGGCCGTGGAAGTGACGATTCTCGTCCGACGCCAGAAAAACGTATGCCGGCACAATGTCTTCGACCTCAGCGATCCGCTGTTTTGGAATCCCGAGACGCACTTCCTCGACCAGGTCTTCGGGAACATCGGCGAGAATTGGCGTACGTGTACCGCCCGGGGCGACGCAGTTCACATTGATGTTTCGGGCGCCTACCTCGCGCGCGAGGCTTCGCGTGAACGAAATGACAGCGCCCTTTGACGCGGTGTATGCCGTCAGTCCCGGCCACCCCGAGTACGCATGCTGGGAGGCCGTGTTGATGATCTTGCCGTAATCCTGCGCGTACATCAGGGGCAGGACGCGGCGGGTAACGAGGTATGGTCCGCGAATATTGACAGCAAGGATACGGTCTAGGACTTCGGTTGAGGTTTCCTCAATCAACATGCCCGGCGCAATGCCGGCGTTGTTAACGAGAATGTCGATCCGACCGAGGTCTGCTAGCGCCGAGTCGACCATTGCGTCGATTTCCGGTTCGTTGGAAATGTCGGCTTCGACAGCCGTTGCCTTGCCCCCGTCGCCAACGATTTTTCGCACGACAGCGTCGGCATTACTTCTTTCTGATTGGTTTGGGTAATTGATTACGACTTCGGCGCCGGCGGCGACAAAAGCATGCGCGATGCCGGCGCCGATGCCGCACGATGCGCCCGTGATCAATGCCTTCTTTCCATCGAGTTTGCCCATTATTGCTCCGTGCGTTGCATCCAATTGAGGGTCTCTTCGGTGTTTTTGGTCGGAATGTACTCCGCAGCTACCCATCCTCGGTAATCCGTCGCGTCGATCGCCGCGAACACAGCATCGAAATTGATCTCACCCGTTCCCGGTTCGTGGCGGCCCGGCGAATCTGCAAACTGGATATGCGCGATGGATGGCATGAGGCGGGTAATCGATTCTACAACTGGCTCGTCCATCATGTGCATGTGATACACGTCGTATTGTAGGGCAAGCGCGGGGTGGTCGACTGAGTTGATCAACTCAAGAGCTTGCGAGGATGTCGATAGGATGAAGCCCGGTCGATCGCAGGTATTGATCGCTTCCACGACAACATGGACGCCCAGCGGTCCGAGTGATTCTGCGGCATAGCGCGTGTTCTCCCGAAGCGCGGCACGACATGCCTCCGGTTCAAGTTTCTCCGGTGCCATACCGGCGAGTAAGTTGATGCAATCCGGCCGGAGCGCTTCGGCATAGAGGCGCGCCTCAGCGACGGCGGCGCGGAACTGGCCTTCTCGGCCTGGCACCGCAGCAAGGCCCGGTCCACCCTCCATGAGATCCCCGGCCGGCAGGTTGATGACCGAGACGGTCAGTCCGGTCTTTTCCTTGGCGCGCAACCAACTCTCAATCGGGAGATCGTAAGGGAACTGCACTTCGAAGGCCCCGAAGCCGCAGTCGGCCGCCGCGGCAACCCGATCCACCGGGTCGTATTCGCCGAAGAGCATCGAGATGTTAGCGGAGAACCGCGGCATCAGGTGGCGAGAGCAACCGCAATTTCGGCGGCCACACGGGCATTGTCTTCCAACAATGCGACGTTCGTTTCGAGGGTCGCACCCGCGCTCAATCGTGTCAGGGCACTGAGCAGGTACGGTGTGAGTTCCTTCCCGTGAATGCCCGCTGCTTCTGCTTCGTTTAGCGCGGTCTTGATCCAGGTTTCGACTTCGCCGGCAGGGATCGCGTTTTCTGAGGGTGCGGGGTTGGCGATGACCATGCCTCCGGCGCCTGGGATCGCGCCATGAGTGCGGATGAGGGCCGCGGCTTCGTTTGCGGAACCCAATTGGATATCCAGAGGGAGGTCGCTAGTGCGGGAATAGAATGCAGGAAAAGTAGAGGTGCCATAGCCGGCGACGGGAACGCCGTTGGTCTCAAGAACTTCCAAGGTGCGACTTAAGTCGAGGATCGATTTGGCGCCAGAGCAGACGACTGCGATCGGCGTTTGGGCGAGTTCTTGAAGGTCGGCCGAGATATCCAAGGTTGTTTCGCCGCCGCGATGGACGCCGCCAATGCCACCAGTGGCCATCACTTTGATACCCGCCGCGTTAGCACACAGGAGCGTTGCCGCGACGGTCGTCGCACCGTCGCGGGCGCCGACGATCACGGCCGCAAGGTCCCGCCGGCTCACTTTTTCCACGCCGCTCGCTTGGGCGAGGTACTCGATCTGACCGGTATCGCAGCCCACTACGATGTGACCATTCAACACAGCGATTGTTGCCGGGGTCGCTCCGCCCGCGCGGACGACGGCTTCACATGCCAGCGCCACGTCGAGGTTGCGCGGCGCAGGGAGACCGTGTGCGATAACAGTCGATTCAAGAGCCACCACGGGTGCGCCCGTCTCGAGTGCGCGCTGTACGACCGGAGAGATTTCTAGCGGGAGCATTGCTTACGTAACTCGGCGCCGCATGCGCGCCTGCACGCGATCTCGGTTGAGGTCTGGGTCGGTCGGTCCGTCGACCTCGACGGTGATGCTTGCGGTCGCTAGGCCCGATATCAACGCGTTCTCAAGAGAACTGTCGTCGAGGAGTGCGGTCAATGCGCCTGCGGCGAACGCATCGCCCGCCCCGATAACGTCGCGCGCGGCGCCGGGGATTGCCGGCAACACGAGACGCTGCGTTTTGGTCGCCACTGCCGCGCCTCGCGGGCCTAAGGTGACGAACACAGTGGTGATGCCTTCATCCAGTAGCCGTTCGGCCGCGGCGAGTGCGTCGTCGTTCGATTGAATGTCGCAGTTCGCCAGAACGGCTGCCTCGGCACGGTTGGCAAAAAGCGCGTCAATCCTATTCAAAAACGGCGCGAGGCGTGCTGCCTTTGGCGTCGATACAGTGCTCGCTGCGACGAGGGGCCGTTTGTCGGTTGCCGTCAATGAGTCCAGGCATCGATTCGGTAGATTTGCATCGATGAACCAAGCGTCCTTACCGGCATCGGCCGACTCGCCAAATGCATCGTGTTCGATGTCGTCATAGACCGCCATATCCGCAAGCCCGATCAAGAGTTCTCCGTCGCGGTCGAGCACGGCCGTGTAACTTGCGGTGGCCTCCTCGCTCCGACGAATTGTCCCGGATGTATCGATGCCGTCCTCGAGTAGGGAGCGGAGCAATTCGTCGCCGCCAGCGTCATTGCCGATGACCGTAGCTAGGTCCACCGCATTGCCGAGATGGGTGAGATTGGTGGCGACGTTCCGCGCGACACCACCGGCGGATTGGCGAACCGCTACCGGGTTTGAGCTGCGCAGGACTAACTCGCCCAGGCAGCGGGCGGTGCGGTCCAGATTGGCGGCGCCGAAGCAGGTGATCGAAGGCATGGGTTTCTAAAGATGATTACCGTTGTCCTTCGTGACTAGAGTAGCGGTAGGTTTGAAGCAAGTCCGTCGGCGAAGGCGTGATCTGTGGAGGGCGGGTTGTTGAGCGCCCGATGCCGCCGCCTTGGGTCATCTTGTTCGGCCCGGGGACTCGCCTCAGCGCCGCGCGCCCCCTATCCTTCGAAGGCCTCGAATGGCCAAGACAACCCGGGAGTACTGCATGATCGGAGATGCCGCGCTGTATTGGCGCAAGCCCAACAACGTCAAACGCGCCTATGTCGATGGCCGCTACGGGCAGATGCACTATCGCATTGCCGTACCGCCGCAGGCCGACACGACCGATCATCCGCCAATCATTTTTTTCCATCAAAGCCCGTCTTCAGGTAGGCCTTTTGAGGGCTTGGTCTCGGAGATGGGGCGCGATCGCATTGCGATTGCTGTCGACACGCCGGGTTTTGGCGATTCGGATGCGCCGCCTGCCCCGCCGACAATTGCAGATTACGCTGTGGCAATGACCAGTTTTCTGGACGCGCTGAACCTGGATGAGGTCGACGTGTTGGGCGATCACACGGGCGCAAAAGTTGCGGTTGAGCTTTCATTGCAACAACCGGATCGCGTTCGACGCTTGGTGTTTAACGCCTGTCCTGTCTACTCGCCCGAAAAAATGGCCGAGATGATGAAGCATCTTGAAGCGGAGCGACCAAAGGATGTCGTGCCCGAAGACGGCAGCCATATCCTCCACCGCTGGGACGGCATGAAGGGCTGGTACAAACCCGATGCGCCACTGGAGCTTTACAATCGTGACTTCTGCGAAAGCTTGAGGGGTCTTGATCTCGCGTGGTACGGGCACAATGCGGCTTTTGCCGTCAAGCACTCGGACAACCTGCCCCATGTTAGTCAACCGATCTTGGTGATGTGCCCAGACGACGGGCTGTGGGATGCGACGCTCGCCGCCGGGCCATACTTGAAGAACGGTCGTGTTCTCGAACTGCCCCAGTTTGGAATGGGGGCAATTTCTCATCACTCGGTCGAGATCGGGCAAATCCTGCGTGATTTCCTTGATGCTCCAGCGGAAGATGATTTGCCGCGCGAAGCCGCCCGGCCGGCGCCGCCGGCACCGGCCCTTGAAAAGCGCAAGGTGCGACGTCGGTTTGTCGATACGCGCGCCGGTCAAGTTCACCTGCGTATCGCGGAACCAGAGAAACCGTCCGGTGTGCCGGTGATGTTCCTGCACATGAGCCCTGTTTCGAGCCGCAATTTCATCCCGCAGCTTGAGCGCATTGGCGCGGATCGTCTGGCATTTGCCGTGGATATTCCGGGGTTCGGCGAATCTGAAGCACCGCCAAAACTGCCGTCGATAGCCGACCTTGCCGACATCATGACGGATGTCATCAAAGAGGTTGCTGGTGGTGGTCCGATCGATCTCATGGGAGATCACACGGGTGCGGTTATTGCGATCGATTTGGCAGCGCGGTACCCAAAGCTCATTCGCAAAGTTGCGCTCAACACAGTGCCCTATTTCGATTCGGAACAACGTGCCGAACGCGTCGCGCATTCGGCCTACACACCACCGGACGAGGCGGCGGCGCATCTGTCGTCGCGTTGGCAAACGATGGTCAAGCTTTACGGCCCGTACATGGATATGCGTGCGGTCGAGGCCAATTTTGTCGAAGCGTTGAGAGGCGGGCCGTTCGGCCATTGGGGGCATCATGCCGTGTTCTCTTATGACATGGAGCCAGTTCTGCCGAAGGTGTCGCAACCGGTTTTGGTCTTGCGACCGAAAGACGGACTGGAAGAGAATACGTTGAGAGCAAAGCCTCTCCTCAAGAACGTCGAAATGATTGACCTGCTCGACTACGGGTACGGCTTTATGGAAACGCACGCCGACGAGATTGCGGGGTACTTGCGGACTTTCTACGACTCCTGATGGCGTGGTGGGCGCGGGGCGGTCTGATCTCCAAGTTTGGGTGGCGCCGAGGGGCATTCGGCGCGCCTACGCGCCATGCCGCTTCGGGCAACTTCACTATCGAGTAGCAGACGCTTCGACACCACGGTGCCCGCCTATCTTGATATTCCACCAAACACCGACATCTGGTCGGTGTTACGAAGGTCTGGTCGCAGAGATGGCCCGTGACCGAACCGCGATTGCGGTGGATACGCCCGGCTTTGGCGCCTCGGACGCACCGCTGCAGCCACCCACAATCAACGACTATGCGCTGGCGATGAACGACCTGTTGGACTTCCTCGCGCTCGATCGTGTCGATTTGTTGGGCGATCACACCGGGGCCAAGATTGCGGTTGAACTTGCTTTGCTCAATCCGAATCGGGTTCGTCGCGTGGTCCTAAATGGCGCGCCGGTCTACAGCGCCGCCGAGCTCGATGCGCTGCGGAAGCAGGATCACAACGTCGAAACAATTGGGGCGGCGGGAGAACACATCCTTGCGCGTTGGAGCTGGGCGATGCGTCAGCGGCAGCCGACAACGCCGTTAGATGCGGTGCTTCTTGAGCTTGCCGAATCGTTGCGTGCGGGTTCCAATGTTTGGCAGGGCCACCATGCGGCGTTCGGCTATCAACATCGAGACAACTTGCCGAAGCTAGAGCAGCGCGTCCTTGTATTGCGGGCCAAAGACGATTTGTGGACCCCGACCGCGCGTGCCCGCCCGCTTATTCGGGAGGGGCAGATGATCGACTTGCCTGGCTGGGGGCGTGAGATGCTACTGACGCGGTTCGAAGCGGTTGCGCCGATCTTGCGGGGATTCTTGGACTCCGACTAGCCCACTTCTTTCTGGGCATGACGCGTCGCTTTGCCACGCCGATGCTGTGCGGCAAAAGCCTTTATCTGTCGCTCTGCTGCGCCGAAGGCATCGCGAATCGCAATGTGTGGGTCTTCGTGCCCACCGTCTTTTTCGTGATTGCGGTCAACCACGACCTCTGCCCCGTCGGGGAGCGCGACGTCGATCCGCACTTGGTACCGCTTGCCGTGGGTCTTGTGCTGGTGGGGCGCATCGAAGGTCACCCGACACCGCGTAATCCGGTCGTAAAACTTTTCCAGTTTTGCCACCCGCTCGCGGATTGCCGTCTCGATGGCGGCTGAGGAATCCATATTATGAAAGGTGATTTGAAGCGGTGTTTCCATGCAGTACTCCTTATCAACGAGTGACCATGGTGATCCATGCCGTGAAGTGCGCCCTGACCACCATCAACCCTGGAATCTGAAACCTTGTACGGGTGTCGCGCAAGCGTTGTTTTTGTGAGTTGTGAGTCAAATCAAGGCTTGTGCCATTTGGCCACGGTCCATTGTCCGGGCATCGCGCTGTGATAGGTTGCTCTGATGTTTCGTGAACCGTTTAGTGCCATTCCGGCGCCGCTTCGTGGCGTCTTTTTCATGCTGATATCGACGCTTCTGTTCACCGGCATGCAGGTTGCCGTCCGCCATGTGGCCGAGGAACTGCACCCTTTTGAGGTGGCCTTCTTTAGGAATTTTTTCGGCCTTCTCGTCGTATCGCCGTTGCTGTTTCAGTATGGATCCGGGGTTCTCAGAACGCCGCGGCTCAAGCTGCATGCTCTACGAGGAGCGCTGCAGACCACCGGCATGATGTTTTTTTTCACGGCGCTGACCTTGGCGCCGCTTGCCCAGAACATTGCGTTGAGCTTTACCGCGCCGTTGTTTGCAACGGTATTAGCGATCTTGCTCCTAGGCGAGCGCGCGGGCTGGCGGCGCTGGGTCGCGCTCGTCGCGGGGTTCGTTGGCGCCTGGATCGTCATTCGGCCCGGGTTGGCGGTGGTCAATACCGGGGCCCTGTTGGTGATCCTATCGTCCTGCGTATGGGCCGGATCAATGGTGATCATCAAGATCCTGTCGCGTACTGAATCGAGCCTGACGATCACGCTTTACATGGGGCTTTTCATGGCGCCCCTGTCGTTGATTCCAGCGCTTTTTGTTTGGCAGTGGCCGAGTGGGGAGGCCCTTATCTTCCTGGCACTCGTCGGGGCGTTCGGCGGGGTCGGTCATCTTGCGTTGGCTCAGGCCTTCAAGGAGTCCGACGCGACCGCTGTCCTGCCGTTCGATTTCATGCGCCTGATATGGGCGTCGGCGCTGGGCTTTTTGGTGTTTGCCGAGATCCCCGACATCTGGACCTGGGTCGGCGGCGCGGTGATTTTCAGTTCAACCGTCTACATCGCCTTCCGTGAGGCTAGAAAGAAGAAAGAAGGAACCACGGTGCGGCCCGTCGAAAGCTGAAGGGCGCGCCCGTTTTAACCTATTTCAATTCGATCTCGATAAAGACGATTTCTTTGTCGCCATCATTGATGACGTCGTGTTCGACGCCGACCGGCCCTGTATAGGGATCACCGGACGTGAGGTCGCGGTAGAAGTCTTCTTCTCCCGGCTTGGTTTCGATCAATAGGCGACCGCTCGTCATCGGCACTACGACATAGTCGTACGCATGGCGGTGCCAGCCTGTTGCCGACCCCGGGGCAAAGCGCCATTCCGAGACCCGAACCCGATCATCCTCGTGTTTTTTTGTTTGGACGGCTTGCGACCATTTCTGCGTTTCGTTCATGAACTCGTCACTCCGATTTCGGCTGCGTTCTAGGGGTTGGAAATGATCACGCGAATGACTCGGCCGAGGATCTCGACTCCATCTTGTGGAAAAATCGTGTCGTGGCCGGGCTCTGTGCTGTCGGGTTCCAGTCGCGCCGGACTTGCGCGGTAGCGCTTGAACGTGGTCTCACCGCCGACGCGAAAGATGTAGCACTTGCCATCGACGGGATCCTGATCGTAGTAGTCGACAACGATGAGACTGCCTCCGGGTGCGATGCGGTTCATGCTGCCGCCGCGCACTTCGAGGGCGAAAAGCGATTCGCGGCGATAGGGCACCACCACGTGTTCCTGGGCGTCACTGAAGTCCGATGGCTCGATGGTTTCGGTAAGTTGCCCTGCCTGAACCCAGGAAATGATCGGCACCTCGAAAACCGGTTCGCCAACCGGCGCCATGTTGGCAAGGCCAGCCAGTTCCAAAACCTCTGTCTGGGTGACGGGCGGCTGCCCGCGTCCGACCAATATTTCCAAGAGGCGGTGAACGAGGTCGGTCGGCAGGTAGGTTTTCCGGTAATGCTCTTTGGATTCGTAGCGCTGGTAACCGGAGGCGGCGCGGTAGCCGAGGGCGCGCGCGAGTGCGTCCATCGAATAGCCGGCGCGCTTGCGGAGCGCGCGCAGCCGCTCGGTGATGTGCGGTTCTTCTTGGTCAGTCATGCGGTTCCCCAGAAATACGCATCTTACGAATTTGTAAGCTCGAGGCCAAACGGTCCGACGCAAAATGCGTTGACTCTAGAGGGGGATATGATATATTTACGTAATATACATAATTTAAAGCGACGACAAAGCTACAGGCGGCGAATCATTCGCAGAAAACATATTCGGCGCCCCGGGCGGGCACCGCGCCTGGGGGCGCGACGGCGAGCCTCCCATGACCCCAGCGCGTGTATCCAGCCCCTTGTTGCGGCGTTTGACAGCGATAGCGGCGCCTTCCTTGAAGGATGGCTGCGCGCCGAGAATGTCGGCCCGACGCCTGACTCCCATGATTGACCCTCGAAAACAGGAGCCTGCATGACGTCACACGCTCGATCGCGTCTTTCCCGTGTTCGCCGGAACCGGCGCCGAGGCCGCCAAATGCGTCCCGATGGCGCGCCCACGCCACAAACCGCAGCCAAACTTCGGCCCGATCCTTTGTGGACGCTGTTGCAGAGTGGCCGTTATCACAAGAACAGGTCGATGCGGCGCATGACATTCGGGACGGGTTCAAAGCTCAGAAACGAATCGGATGACTAGCCGCTGCTCCCCCCAGGAATCGGGAACAAGTTGAGAACCAGGGAGGGAGCAGAGTTGGCGATGGCGAGTGCCTGAACGCTCAGCTGTTGTTGTACCTGCAGCGCCTGTAGTTTTGCGCTTTCCTCGGCAAGGTCTGCATCGACAAGGTTGCCGATTCCTTCCTTCACCACGTTGATCAGAGATGTCGTGAACTGGGATTGGATTTCGATCCCGGTCGCCGACGAACCCAATGCCGCCAATTTGTCCGCAGCAAGGTTGATCGCCGTTTCGATCGAACTCAAGGCGCTTGCTGCGGCGGAACTTGTGGCCAAACTTGCGGTGTTGATTCCGAGCGTGGTTGTGTCGAGTGATTGCGCGCTGACGCTGATGACGCTGCCGTCTACACTGCTGAGAACGTCTAACGTGCTCGCATTCGCATCGATAAGATTGACCGCATTGAAATCCGCAGTTGAAACGATTGTTTCAATTTGGCTGCGGAGTTTTTGGAAGTCATTGTCCAGGGCGCTACGGGATGCCGTGTCAAGACCAGTTTGATTTGCCTTGACAACCTTAGCTTTGATCTCGGTGAGCAAATCGGTGATCGACTGACCGGCAGAGATGGCGACGGAAACGATGGCATCGCCGTTCACCAGCGCGGTCTTCACCGCGCCGAGACCTGCAACATCACCACGTAGCCGTGTGGCGATCTGGAACGTCGCCGCGTCGTCTTGCGGGCCACTGACTTTTAGGCCGGTAGTAATGCGTAGCTGCGTTGACTCCAGCTTCTTATTCAGAACCTGGAGTTGGCTCAGCGCGATGTTGGCGCTTGAGTTTGTATTGATCGAAAGACCATCAACCATAGCGTAGCCTTCTCGTCGGAAGCGCCGGGTGTTCCTTACCGTCGGGTAAGGGATCCTTCTGATCCAAAAGGACGCTTACGAACGCCGCGGCGAGCCGCGCGTCGAAGACAGTCAGGCAAATTCTTCGCTGATTGTTCGGCCGGTCAGCGCCTTCTGCTGACCCTGTCTGTCACCCAAGTGACGAGCCGTTTGGATATTCAAGCAGAAGACTCGGACGAGGGCAATGCGCAGCTTTGCGCGTATTTATATTGTATTTTATTAAACTTGATTCACATGCGGTTGTCCCGCTCCAATTCCTCAAGAGTCCTGGGCCAATCCTTCTTGAGGAGGCGAGATAGCGTACGATCTGCGAGCAACGCACCATGCGTTGGCCTGCCCCTGATCAGTGGTCCATTTTCTATGAGAGAGCCCGGACGGTTTGAGGGTAAGTCGATTTGGCCATCAG
>CALJDF010000137.1 GCA_938023835.1 uncultured Alphaproteobacteria bacterium | reverse complement strand
GAGCCGCCATTGGGCTCCTTGCTCCACGCCATCGAAATCCCGCCGGAAAAAGGCGACACGCTGTATTGCAACATGTACTTGGCCCATGAGGCTCTACCCGAAGAAACCAAGCAGCGTTTGGTCGGCCTCCAGGCGGCGCATTCATATTTGGCCAGTTTCGAAGGCAAGACCAAATCGGGATACGCGCGCGACACGTTGACCGACGAACAAAAGGCCCAACTGCATGAAGTGATTCATCCCGTCGTTCGCACCCATCCCGAGACCGGTCGCCAGGCGTTGTATGTCAATCCCGGGTTTACCATCCGTTTGATCGGCCTCCCGGAAGATGAGGGTGCGGCATTTTTGGACGAACTCCTGGTCCAAGCGAGCAAGGCAGAGTTTCAATTCCGCCATGTGTGGCAGCCGCATGACCTCGTGTTCTGGGATAATCGCTGCACGATGCATCACGCAACGCCGTACGACACGCAATACTCCCGCCACATGCATCGCACCACGGTGAAGGGCGACCGCCCCTACGCCGCCTAGAGCGAATCGACGAGACGCATCGCGTCGTCCGTCGCGGCCCAGAACCCCCGCGGCGCTAAACAATCGCCAATGGCCAGCGCCCCAGCGGGCACCGGACGCGCCAAAGTGCCGGTCGAAAGAACGATAGCGTCGAACGGCCCCAGGACCGCGCCAGAGGTCAGCACGACTTGATTGCGGTCGATGGCCTTGACGAGCGCGCCGCCCCGGACCACCACCCCGACCTCGTTGAGGCGCCGCATCACTTCATCCGCCTCAACAGAAAATAGCAGTTCGGGGAGCGCGGGGTGCGACACCTGCGTCGCAACGGTCACGGACGCAACCGCCGGGTCGGCCGCGAGGGTTTCTGCTAGCGAAAGTGTGGGCCAACCGTTTTCTTCGTCGACGATCAGCACCCGACCGGTGACCGCAACCGTCCCGGCCAACACGGCACGCCCGTGGGGCAGTGCCTTGGTCCCGGGTATGCCGTCGATCAACTGGGGGCGACGACGCCAAACCGCGCTCTGCGCCGAATCGGCGCCAATCGCCCAGATCGTTTTCGTATCGCGCGGCAGCTCATCAGCGCTGATTGGTGTATTGCACACGACGCGAACGTCCAGTCGGCTCAGCGTTTCGGCCCACCAATCGATGGCGCGGAGGAGCGGCGCCCGATGCGGCGCCTCGCCCGCTTGACGCATGGCGCCACCGAGCTGAGACCCGGCCTCGTAGAGTGTGACGCGGAACCCGCGATCGGCGGCCCGGCGCGCCGCTTCCAGGCCCGCAGGTCCGCCGCCGACCACCGTCAGCACTTTGTTGGCCGCAACCCGTTTAGCTCGCGGCTGCTCGAACTCGCGACCGGCGCGGGGATTCACGACGCAGGTCGCGGGCCCAATGTTGCGTTGAGCGAACGTGCAGGCTTGGTTGCACGACACGCATGGTGTGATGGCCCCGGCGTCGCCATCATGAATCTTCCGCAGCCAATTGGGATCGGCAATCCACGGGCGCGCCAAGGCCACCACATCGGCGCAACCTTCCTTGATGACAGCGACGGCTTCGTCGGGGGTCCGCACGCTGCCTGCCACGAAGATGGGCACCCCCAGGGCCACCCGAAAACGCGCCGCCGCCTCGCTGAGATGCGCAGCCGCCGCAGTCATCGTCGGCATCAGGTCGGCCAGCGCGAAATGCGACCCCGTGATGAGGCTGACGTAGTCGACGAGGCGGCGATCGACCAAAACCTGCATCGCGGCCAACGAGTTTGCTTCGCCATAGCCGTCCGCATCGCCCGGCACGTTGTGGGCAATCGATGTCCGCACGCCGACAGCCATGGCGGTGCTGGCCTCGGCCCGCACCGCCTCGGCAACCTGAACGATCAGCCGCATTCGGTTTTCAAGCGACCCGCCATAGGCGTCGGTGCGTCGGTTGAAGAGCGGATTGAGAAACGACCCCAGCAAGTAATCCGATGATGTCTGAATCTCGACCGCATCCAGGCCCGCGGTCCGGCACCGCCGCGTTGCGGCGGCATAGGCGGCGATCAGATCCTCGATGTCTTCGGGGGTCATCGCCTTTGGCAATTCGGCAAACTGCGCGGAGGGGACGGCGGAAGGCGCCCAGGCCGGGCCGGCGCCGAGGTGCGTCATGTTATGACCGCCGTGCCAAAGGATGACCGACAGCCGCGACCCGGCGGCGTGCACCTCTTCCGCGAGCGCCGTCAGGCCAGGGACCAGGGCATCGTCAAAAAGGTGCGGGCGCACGCCTTTGACGGAGGATGGATGGACCGGCGACGATTCAAGGCCGACCATCGCCGCGCCGCCACGGGCGCGTGCAACCATGTAGGCGTGGAGGCGGGCCCCGATCCCGCCCTGCCCGTCACTCAACCCCATGTGGTGTCCGCTCATCACAACGCGGTTCGTGAGCTGAATCGGGCCCAATTCCAGTGGTTCGAATAGTTGGGAATAGTCCGCCATACCGCCCCCGAAGCGTGAACCCGGATGGTATGATCCTGGAAACCGAGAAGAAAGGGAGGACGCCATGGCAACGGTCGAAATGGGCAGCAATTTGGACGGTCTGATCAACGACCTAAAGTCTTTGATGGGAGATGAACACGTCATCACCGACGAGAAGGAACGCGAATTCTTCTCGACGGACATCTTCTACAAAGCCGAGAACGTTGCCGAACTGGTCATTGCGCCCGGCACCAAAGACCAGCTTGCAGAAGGCGTTCGCGCCGTCACAGCGGCCGGCCTGACCGTGGTGCCCCGCGGCGGCGGGATGTCCTACACCGGCGGCTACCGACCGGCCCGGGGCGACGCGGTCATCGTCGATACACGCCGTCTCGACCGGATCGTCGAAATCAACGAAGAGGATATGTACGTCACGGTCGAATGTGGCGTGACCTGGAAGCAGCTCTACGAGACTCTAAAAGAGAAGGGTTTACGGACACCTTACTTCGGGCCTTTCTCCGGCATGTACGCCACGGTGGGCGGCGCGCTGTCGCAGAACAGTATCTTTTTCGGCTCGAGCATCCATGGGACCGCTGCCGACGCCGTCTTGTCGCTGGAGGTTGCCTTGGCCGACGGGACCGTCGTGAAGACGGGCTCCGGCGGTGCCGCGAACAACCCCTCCCCGTTTTTTCGCACCTACGGTCCCGACCTTGCCGGACTATTCCTTGGCGACACCGGGGCCCTGGGTTTCAAGATGCAAGCAACGTTGCGGCTGATACCGTTCGCCAAAGAGCAACGCTTCGCCTCATTTTCGTTCGATACCGACAAAGAGATGTTTTCCGCCATGAGCCAAGTGGCCCGCGAACGCCTGGCCGAGGAATGCTACGGGTTCGACCCCTTCTTGCTCGGCCTTCGATTGAAGTTCGAGGGACTAGCCCGGGACGTCAAAGCCCTCGCATCGGTCGCACGCTCCGGCAAATCCCTGATCGGGGGATTGAAGGACGCCGCCAAAATCGCGGTGGCCGGTCGCCGCTTCATGGAAGGCGTTGCCTACGGGATGCACATCGTGATCGAAGGACGCGATTCGGATGACGCCGAAAGCGCCCTGCGGCGCGTCCGGGAGATCGCCAAAGCCAACGGCGGCAACGAGATCGAGAACAGCCTACCCAAGCTGGTCCGGGCCAACCCCTTCTTGCCGACCAACCGGTTGCTCGGCCCCGAGGGCGAGCGCTGGGTGCCGATTCACGTGATCTTGCCGCATTCCCGGGTCATGGGCCTGCTTGCAGCGCTCGATGCCTATTTCAACACCAACGCCAAATTGGTCGAGGACAACGAGATTCAATGGGGCTACCTGACCTCAACGATCGGGACCACGGCCACGCTGATCGAACCGACGTTCTTCTGGCCGGACTCGCATTACCAAATCCACGAGCGCTACATCGAAGAAGGGCACTACGCCAAGCTCAAACAGTTCCCCGAGAACCTTACCGCGCGCAACGCGATGGCAAAGATCCGTAACGATCTGGCTGATCTCTTTGCCGAACACGGCGGCACCCATCTGCAAATCGGTAAAATGTATCGCTTCAAGGAAAGTCGCGACCCGGCCACGTGGAAAGTGATTGAGAGCATCAAGCAGTTGCTCGACCCCGACGGGGTCGTCAATCCGGGTTCGCTTGGCCTTGGCAAGTAGGCGACGGGACGGACTAGGTCCCGAACGCAAAAACCTGGGTACGGCTTGACGCTCTCTCCCGTTCTACGTGCGGCGTTATGGATGATGGGCACGCTGGTGTCTTTTTCCATGGTGGGGGTCGCGACGCGACACCTCACCGACGGTGGACTCCCGGTCTTTCAGATTCTGTTTCTACGCGCCGCCGTTGGACTGATGATCCTGACGCCAATCGTAATGTGGGGCGGATGGCACACAGTCAGCACGCAGCATTGGCGGCTGCACGCCGTCCGCAATACCCTGCATTTCGGCGCGAGTTACGCGTGGTATTTCGGCATTGCCGTGCTGCCCCTGGCTAGTGTCTTTGCCATCGAGTTCACCGCACCGGTCTGGGTCGCGGTCCTCGCCGTGATTATTTTGGGCGAGAAACTGAACTGGGCGCGAACGGCGGCGATCGGCGCCGGGTTGATCGGGGTACTGATCATCCTACGGCCCGGGTTCGAGTCGTTCAGTGCGGCATCACTGCTGGTCCTGGCGAGCGCCTTGGGATTTGCCTGCGCACACATCGCCACGAAGGGCCTGACCCGCAACAACTCGGTCCTAAAGGTGCTGTTCTGGATGGCGCTGATGCAGTTCCCGATGGGCATCGGCCCTGCCATTGCCGTTTGGACGCCGATTGAAGGCATCGCGTGGTTCTGGGCCGCAGCGGTCGGGGCGAGCGCCGTGAGCGCCCATTTCTGCCTCACCCGCGCCCTAAGCCTAGCCGACGCCAGCGTCGTCGTGCCGATGGACTTCTTGCGCATTCCCCTGATTGCGGTTGTCAGCCTATTAGTGTTTGGCGAGGCGATCGACGGCTGGGTCATCGTCGGGGCTGCGATCATCTTCGCCGGGCTGTATTACAACGTCCGCCACGAACACCGCAGCGCAAGCGCCTAAAGCGTCCGAGCGAGTTTGGCGGCGTCATGCGTTGCCGCCCAGATCCCCCGGGGCGACAAGCAATCACCCACTGCATTGCTACCATCGGGAAAGGCCGCCGCGACGGTGCCGGTTGCCAAAACAATCACATCGAAGGGGCCGAGCATTCGTCCGTCCCGGGTCTTCACCGACCCGCTCGTGACCTCTTCAACCACCGTGCCACCGACGACCTCGATTCCGGCCGCCTGGATGCGCGCCGTGATCGCCGGCAATTCGCGGGTAAACGTGAGATCGGCTTCACCCCACGTGACCTCGGTCGTGGCCACGGTGACCTTGGAGACATCGGTTTGGGCGGCCAGGGTTTCGGCGAGGGAGATTGCGCTCCACCCGCCTTCTTCGTCGATGATCAGGACATTTCCCGATACCGTTTTTTCGCCGCGCAGGACCTCACGACCGTGAGGGAGCCCGGTGCTGCCCGGAATGCCGTCGTGCAGCCACGGGCGCAGCCGCCAGACGGCCGTTGGACCCGGATCGGCCCCAAGGGCCCAGACGACCTCGTCCGCGTCCAGGTCGGCGGCTGAGGCGACCTCGGTACCGAGTTTGACCTCGACTTGGCGCTGCCGGAGTTCCGTTTCCCACCAGGTCAGGGCCTCGCGCATCTCCTCACGGTGTGGCGCCTCCGCCGCGAGCCGCATTTGGCCGCCCAATTGACCCTGGGCTTCATAGAGCGTGACCCGGTGCCCCCGTGCCGCCGCAACTCGAGCAGCCTCCATCCCCGCGGGACCACCCCCGACCACTGCGATCTTTTTCGGCGTGGCGGCGGGTTCTGGGTTGAGTGGCAACTCCCCCTCCCGCCCGGCGGTTGGATTGAGCACGCAGGATCCCGGAATGCCCCTGAAGACAAACCCGGCACAGGCCTGATTGCACGACATGCAGGGCCGGATCATGTCCTCGCGATCCTCGAGGATTTTGTTGGCCCACTCGGGCTCGGCGACCCATGTTCGCGCCATGGCGACTATATCGGCACAACCGCTGGCGATCATTTCTTCGGCGTCCGCGGCAGAACGAATCCGGCCGGCGACAATGACCGGCACGTCAAAGGCCGCCTTGAACTGCTTGGCTTCGTCGGCCAACTGATTGCGGCGCATGTTCATGGGCGGGATGGTTTCGTGGCCGGACCAACGCGACCCGGATATGACGCTGACCCAATCGACAAGGCCGCCGTCGGCCAATATTTTCATCGCGGCGACCGACTCTTCGAGCCTGTAGTCCACCGGGGCGTAGGGAATGTGGTGAGACGTTGAGGTCCGGACGCCCACAGCCATGTCGGGCCCGGCGGCCTCGCGCACTTCTTCGCAGATCTCGCGCACGATACGGGTTCGGTTCTCGAACGAACCGCCGTAGGCGTCGGTACGGTGGTTCATGGCCGGCGACAGAAACGAGCCAAGCAGGTAGCTCGTCGCGGTCTGCACTTCAACGGCATCGAGCCCCGCCTCGCGGCAACGCCGGGTCGCCTCACCGTAAGCAGCGATCAACTCGCGGATTTCGGCGGCGGTTATCGGACGCGGCGTTTCGCGCGTGATGCTCGGGATTGGTGACGACGACACCGCCGCCTGACCTTCGATGAAGGACACGTTGTGGCCGCCGTGCCACAGCGTAATCGACAGCTTTGCATCCGCCTTGTGCACGGCATCACTCAGCTTTCGCAGACTGGGTACGACCTCGTCGGAATAGAGCCTCACATTAAGGAAGCGGTTGCCGGTCGACTGATGGATCGGTGCCGATTCGGTTCCCAACATGGCCGCCCCGCCCTGGGCACGCGTGACCACATAGTTGTGGAGTCGCTCACTGACACCGCCGCTGCGATCGGCAAGCGACATGCCGTGCGCACTCATCGTGGCACGATGTTTCAGCGTCATCGGTCCGACCTTGATCGGTGACAGCAGGTGCTGGTAGCGCGCTTTGGGATCGTTGCTCATGGTTTGAATCCTCCCCTGGCCCGGCATTATGCCAGAGGCCGCCTGGTTCGCCCTAGCGGCCCTTTAGCGGCTAGGGTGCGCCATATGACGCTTGAAAACTTCTCATGACCGACAACCTGCGCGGCGCCCTGTGGATGTTCGGGATGGTGGTCTCGTTGTCCTTGCTGGCGATTGCCGCGCGCGAACTCGCACCGCGGCACAACCCGATGGAGCTTCAGGTCGTGCGGCACGGCATGAGCCTCTTGATCCTGTTGCCCTTCGTCATACGCGCCGGATTTAGGTCGCTCCGGACCACCAACCTCAAGCTTCAGCTGTTCCGCAACGTGTCGCATTTTGCAGCCACCGTGGGCTGGTATATCTCCGTGACCCTGTTGCCGCTGGCCGAGGTGTTTGCGATTGAGTTCACCACGCCGGTTTGGGTCGCGTTACTCGCGGTCGTATTCCTCGGCGAGAAAATGAACGTCGGGCGGGTGGTCGCCCTCGTCCTCGGCATCGCGGGTATTTTGGTGATTCTGCGCCCGGGCTTTGCAGACGTCGGCCCCGGCACGTGGTTGATGGTGGCCACGGCATTTGGGTTTGCGGTGGCGAACGCCTGCACCAAGGGGCTGACACGGACCGATAGCGTCCTAACCGTTCTTTTGTGGATGTCCATGCTGCAAGGCACGATGGCCCTGGTCGGCGCGTCCTTCGAGTGGACCCCACCGATCGTCGAGGAAATTCCCTGGCTGATCGTGATCGGGGTGAGCGGTTTGGCCGCCCACTTTTCGCTCGCCAAGGCGCTGACCCTCGCCGACGTTTCCTTGGTCAACCCGGTCGACTTCTTACGCCTACCGCTGATCGCCGTCGTAGGGTTCCTCGCTTATGGCGAGGGTGTCGATATTCTCGTGCTGGTCGGGGCCGGTTTGATCTTCGTCGGCAACTATTATTCGATCCGCCGCGAAAGCCGTTAGGCCAGCCCGCCTAGTAGGGCGTGCCGTCTTTGTGCAGGAATTGCGGCTTACCGTCGGCATCGAACTCGAACTTCATGTCGATGTCCGGATAGGCCCCAGCGTCACCGGGCATACGATCGCCGATTTCAAGATAGGCCGCCGGTTTGTCGGTACGATTGATGAGGTGATGCCCGTCGGGCTCACCGGCTGGAAACCCTGCCGACATCCCTGGGGTTAGCAGTTCTTCTCCGGCATCGGTGACCAAAACCAATTCGCCCTCAAGCACCCATACGAACTCGTCCTGCACCTTGTGCCAATGGCGTTGCGCCGACGCCTGACCGGCGGGCAGGACGACGTAGTTCACGCCGTAGTTCTTCAATCCCGTCGCATCGCCAAGCCGGTGTTTCTCGCGTTTGTTGCAGATTTCATCGTGCGGCGCCGGATACATCGTCCCGATGCTGGGCTTAACGTCCTTTGGGTTTTTGATGACGTGCGACATGAAAAGTCCTCTCGTGGAGCTCGGGTTTTCAGGCGGGGTGGTTCTAGCGCGATTCTTCAAACATTTCGCGCCCAATGAGCATGCGACGAATCTCTGATGTCCCCGCACCGATTTCGTAAAGCTTGGCATCGCGCAGGTAGCGCCCGGCGGGGTAGTCGTTGATGTAGCCGTTGCCGCCAAGGCATTGGATCGCATCGAGCGCCACTTGGGTGGCCTTTTCCGCCGCATATAAGATGGCGCCGGCGGCGTCCTTACGGGTGACACGGCCTTTGTCGCAGGCGCGCGCTACGGTGTAGACATAGGCTTTGCAGGCGTTCGTCGTGGTGTACATATCGGCCAGCTTGCCTTGCATGAGCTGGAACGTGCCGATGGGTTGGCCGAACTGTTCGCGTTCGTGGACGTAGGGCACGACCGTATCGAGGCAGGCTTGCATGATCCCCAGGGGGCCGCCGGAGAGGACCGCGCGCTCGTAGTCCAGGCCGCTCATCAAGACGCGAACGCCCTTTCCTTCTTCGCCCAGGACATTCTCCGCTGGCACTTCGCAGTCTTGAAACACGAGTTCGCCGGTGTCGGAGCCGCGCATCCCGAGCTTGTCGAGTTTCTGCGCCGTGGAGAACCCTGTCATTCCGCGCTCGATGATGAATGCGGTGATCCCG
>CALJDF010000136.1 GCA_938023835.1 uncultured Alphaproteobacteria bacterium | reverse complement strand
AAACCGACCGTGGCGGCGATGGGGCCGGCCGAGCAGCTTGAAGACTATGACGCCTTCGCGGCAAGGTTCGCACTAAACTAGGCGGAGCGATGAGCGCACTCCTACGCAACTTCACCGCCGGATCGGCCCCGCCCGAGCTGGTTGGCGAGCGCGTCTACCTGCGGATGCCGCAGCTGTCGGACTATGTCGGTTGGGCCAGCGTGCGCCAGGAATCGCGCGCCTTCCTAGAGCCGTGGGAGCCGACCTGGTCGGCCGATGCGCTCACCAGGGCGGCGTTTCGTCGCCGTTTGCGGCGCTATGCGCGCGAGGTCCGCGAAGATCAGGGGATTGCGTTCTTCATTTTCAGCAAAGAAGACGACCGCATCTTGGGGGGCATCACGCTGAGCCAAATCCGCTGCGGTGTGACGCAGTCCACATCGGTCGGGTATTGGGTCGGTCGGCCCTATGCGCGGCAGGGCTATATGGCCGATGCGTTACGGGTGATCGTGCGGTTCGTTTTTGACGGGCTGCGCCTCCACCGGCTAGAGGCGGCGTGCATTCCGACGAACCTGCCGAGCCAAGGCGTGTTGAAGAAATGCGGTTTTCGCGAAGAGGGCTTGGCGCGCGAATACTTGTGCATCAACGGCGTGTGGCAGGATCACAAGCTGTTTGCCATCGTGTCGACCGATCCTTGGCGGGACAAACCCGCCAAACCGCGGCTGGTGAAAACCGTCTGAGGAGTCAGGCGTGGCCGGCGTCGCCGGACAGAAACGAGACGTCGATCCCGAGCGAGCCCACCGCGCGTTGCCACTTGGTGTCGATCTCATTGTCGAAAATGATCGCCTCGTCTGCGGGGACTTGGAGCCAGGCGTTGGCCTGCACCTCGTCATCCAACTGGCCGGGACCCCAGCCGGCATACCCGAGCGCGAGGAGGCTATGTCGCGGGGTTGGGCTTCCTTGCGCGATCGCTTCGAGGATGCCGACCGAGGCCGTGAGGCCGACCTGGTCGTTTACCTGGAGCGTGCTGTCTTGGGTGTAGTCGGAGGAATGGAGCACAAAGCCGCGGCCGGTCTCCACCGGCCCGCCGAAATGGACGCGGATCTGGCGTGCCGGTGCTTCGGTGTCGATATTGAGTTGTTCTAGGAGGTCGGGGAAATCGATGTGGTCGACCAACTGGTTCACCACCAGTCCGAGGGCACCATCGTCGGAATGGGCGCACATGTAGATCACGGAGCGGTCAAAACGGGGATCGCCCATCCCCGGCATGGCGACCAGCAGTTGTCCGGCGAGATAGGCGCCATCTCCAATCATGTTCTACGCGTCCTCGTTTCTGTCACAACGGTATCGCAGGGTCTCACGACCTTATGACCCGCCCCCCACGGCGCGATACCTATATTGTAGGCACCGTTTAAGGCAAAACAACGGCCACCCGATCACATCAGATTGTCCAATGTCGCACTTCGAACCCGCCCTTGCCCGATCCCGACTCATCAAGGCCGCTCTCGGTGTGGCGTTGGGCCTTGTAGTGTCGACCGGGGGCGCGTTGGCGCAAGAGGCCACAACATCGTCGGGCTGGTTGGTAACCCATTTCAGTCAGGTGCGCATGATCGCCGCCGCCGATGGTGCTGCCGCTGATGGGACGCTTCGGATCGGTTTTCACGCGCGCCTTGATCCGGGCTGGCATCTCTATTGGCGCACGCCGGGAGAGACCGGGCTGCCGACCCAGTTCGATTTTTCGGCCTCGCAGAATGTCGCGGATGTCGCCATCGATTGGCCGACGCCGACGCGGGCCTCGTTGCTGGGTTACAACGCGTGGGTCTATGCGGATGAAGTGGTCTTGCCGATGACCGTCTGGGTTGCCGATCCGACGCAGCCGGTGCGCATTGAGGCCGCCGGGGTCTACGCGATTTGCAAGGAAATTTGCACCTTTCACAACGAAACTTTTATTCTGGATTTACCCGGGCGCGCAACGGCAGCGACGCCGTATGCCGCGCTCATCGCCCGCTTCGATGCCCGGGTGCCCTCCAAGACGGCGGGTGGCCCGTTGGACGTGACCTGGATTTCCGCGACGGACGCTCAGGTGACCCTAGAGTTGCGCTCTGCCGCGCCGATGGTGGGTGTGGATGCGGCGGTCGAGGGACCCCTTGAGATGGCGTTTGGCGTCCCAGTGGTGACCTACGGCGCTGATCGGCGCTCCGCGGTCATGGGAATACCCATGGAACTTGTAGGGACGAAACGTCCGAACCGGCTGGATTTGGTGGTCACGGTGATGGATGGCGACCGCGCGGTCGAGCGCCGGCGGGTGGTATCGGCAGCCCGCTAGGGCGCGACGCCGGGTGGCTTGAACGCGCGCCGGTGAGACCCTAAATTAGGCCCTGCCTTGCCGGGACACGTGGCACCGGCTTACCAAAAGAAGAGACATTTCCAGAGGGCTCGCGGCTTGCGACCCCCTATTTTTTCGGAGGACGCAATGACGATCAAAGAAGGCGATAAGATTCCTGACGCTACCCTCATGACCATGACCGATAGCGGCCCTAAGCCGATGTCGACCAAGGAGCTGTTTGACGGCAAGAAAGTGGCGCTGTTTTCGGTACCGGGGGCCTTTACCCCGACCTGCTCGGCACAGCACCTGCCGGGCTTCGTCGACAATGCCGATGCGATCAAGGCGAAGGGTGTCGACACGATTGCCTGCATGGCCGTGAACGACGCGTTCGTGATGTCCGCATGGGGCGCCGATCGCAACGTTGGCGATAAAGTGTTGATGCTGGGCGACGGCAATGCCGAACTGACCAATAAGATGGGCCTGGAGCTTGATGCCAGTGGCTTTGGTCTAGGCACCCGTGGCCAGCGGTTCTCGATGATTGTCGACAACGGCGTCGTCAAGAACTTGAACATCGAAGAAGGCGGTGCCTTCGAGAAGAGCAAAGCCGAGGTCATCCTCGAGCAGCTTGGCTAAGGCCTAGGGGTCATAGCGCAAAAGGGCGGGACTGGGTCCCGCTCTTTTTATTTGTAGGGCTCCATTCCGGCGCGGGCGAGGGCGTCGGCGCGTTCGTTCTCGGGGTGGCCGTCGTGGCCTTTCACCCAATACCATTCGACAACATGACGCGTGCGGGCGTCGTCCAGGGCGCGCCATAGATCTTCGTTTTTGACCGGTTTGCGCGCAGCGGTGCGCCATCCGTTCTTCTTCCACCGATCGATCCACTGGGTAATGCCGTTGCGCACATAGGTGCTGTCGGTATGAAGCCGAACGGTGTCGACGGCCTTGACGGCGTTGAGCGCCTCGATCGCGGCCGTGAGCTCCATTCGGTTGTTGGTGGTTTCCGAGGCGCCGCCGTTGAGTTCTTTTTCGTGGTTGCCGGCCAGCAACAAGACACCCCAGCCGCCAGGGCCGGGGTTTCCCGAACACGCACCATCGGTATAGGCGTCGACGATCATCGCGGCCTTAGTCCAAGCCGTACGCGCCGGGGCCGGTGACGCCGCGATGGAATTGCAGCTTGCGCCAATACTCGAGCGGGTCCTTGGGCTGCACCAAGGCGCCCGGCACTTGGTTGAGCCAGTCGTAGAGCCGGGTCAGCAAAAAGCGCAGCGCGGCGCCACGGGCGAGAAGCGGGAGCGCGGCCAATTCCTCTTCGGCGAGGGGTCGCTGTCGGCGGTAGGCGGTGAGAAGTGCCTTCGCCTTGGTGATATTGAACGCGCCGTCGGCCTCAAAACACCAGGCGTTGAGGCAAACCGCGATGTCGTAGGCAAGGAAGTCGTTGCACGCGAAGTAGAAATCGATGAACCCCGATAGCTTATTGTCGAGAAACAAAACGTTGTCGGGGAAAAGATCGGCGTGGATCACGCCGCTTGGCAGCGCGCGCGGCCACGCCTGTTTCAGCTCGGTCAACTCGTGGGCGATGCTGTCGGCGAGGCCGGCTTCAACGGTGTCGGCACCGGCTTTGCACCGGTCAAACAACGGGCGCCAGTCTGCGACGGTCAAGGCATTGGCGCGTTGCTGGCTGAATCCGTCGCCCGCGACGTGCATCATCCCAAGTGCCGTGCCGAGTTGCGCGCAATGATCCGGCGTTGGACGCCGCACCCAAAGGCCTTCGACGAAACTCACAATCGCGGCAGGCTTGCCGGCGAGACGGCGCAGTGCGTCGCCGTCGCGGCCGTGGATCGGCGTCGGGCATGGAAAGGCACGGTCGGCGAGATGGTCCATCAAGCCCAAGAAGAACGGCAGGTCCTGCTCGGCGACGCGCTTTTCGTAGATCGTGAGGATGAAGTTTGCGCGGTCGGTTTGCAGCAGATAGTTGGAGTTCTCGACGCCTTCTGCGATCCCTTTGAAGGAGACGACATGGCCGATGTCGTAACCCGCGACAAAGGTCGTCAACTCGTCGTCGGTGATTTCGGTGTAAACGGCCATTGTCGCCTCGGGGTCAGATCACGCTTCGAGCATACGGGGCAGTTTGAACGTGACGTTTTCCGATGCGCCGGAAATCTCTTGGACCGTTAGATCGAACCGTTCTTCGAGTGCTTGGATCACCTCGGTGACCAGGATCTCTGGTGCCGAGGCGCCGGCGCTGATGCCGAGGTGGGTCACCCCGTGTAGGGCCGTCCAGTCGATTTCGCCAACATCTTGGATCAATGCTGCCTTGGCACAACCCGTCCGCTGTGCCGTCTCGACAAGACGGCGCGAGTTCGACGACGACGGCGCGCCCAGCACCAAGAAGTAGTCGCAGTCCGGCGCCATGGCGCGCACGGCATGTTGGCGGTTGGTTGTGGCGTAACAAATATCCTCGCGGGCGGGGCCGACCATCGTCGGAAAGCGCGCTTGCAGCGCGGCAATGATGTCCGCCGTTTCATCGACCGACAGCGTTGTTTGGGTCGCGTAGGCAAGCGGCAGATCAGAGGGCACGGCAACGGTGCGCGCGTGGTCGACCGTTTCAACCAGCGTCATCGCGCCGTCGGGTAGCTGGCCCATGGTGCCGATGACTTCGGGGTGACCGGCATGGCCGATGAGGAGGACATGACGACCTGCTTCGTGGTGGCGTTGCGCCGCATGGTGCACTTTGTGGACCAGCGGGCAGGTTGCATCGAGGTAGAGCATGCTGCGACCGCGGGCCTCGTCGACGACGCTGCGGGCAACGCCGTGGGCGGAAAAGACGACGGGTGCGTCCTGAGGCACTTCTTCGAGTTCGGAGACGAAAATGGCGCCGGCGCTCTCAAGGTCGGCCACCACCCGCGCGTTATGGACGATTTGGTGGCGGACGTAGACCGGCGAGCCGAAGCGTTCGAGGGCGCGTTCGACGATCAGGATCGCGCGGTCGACCCCGGCACAAAAGCCGCGGGGACGGGCCATCAGGACGGTGAGGGAAGGTGCCGACATCGGCCTTAGGTATAACCGAGTGCTGCGCCTGCCGCGATGGGGGAAAACGCAATTTTGGGCGGGCCACAATATCGCGAGGCCGCGGCGAGGCGGCGGTCCTCGGCTTGTCACCCCCAGGGGCCTTCGATAGAGTGCCGCCACTCTTTGAATCCCGTCAGGAGAAGTAGATGTCCGAGGCCGTTGTCGCCCAAGTCGGGCCCTACGCCGTCGATGTAGAGGCCGGCAAAGACTACTACTGGTGCCGCTGCGGGCGCAGCCACAGCCAGCCTTTCTGCGACGGCAGCCACAAGGACACGGGCTTCGCGCCGGAGAAATACACCGCCGAAAAGGACACTAAGGCTTACTTCTGTGGCTGCAAACGCACGGGCAGCGTGCCCATGTGCGACGGCTCTCACAAAGGGCTCTAGACACGATGGTGTTTGGTGGTGGTCTGCGCTTGATGGCGGTTGCGGCGGTCGCCGGGATCGTGGCGGCGTGCACCGGTACGCCGGCGCCGCCTTGCCCGGGGGTGTCGATCCTGGGCGATGCCTCGGAAATTACGTTGTTTGCGCCCGGACGCGGCCAGGACCTGACCGATGTCGCCTATCGCGGGTCGATCGAGAGGGTGGCGGGAAGCTGCGATTACACGCGCGCCGGTGACTCGGTGACCAACACCGTCGCGGCCCGGTTGGTGGCGACGCGCGGCCCTGCGGCGCAGGGCAACGAAAGCACCTTCGTGTACTTCGTTGCGGTGGTCGACAAGGAAGAGAATATTCTTGCCCGCGAGCGCTTCGAATCGCGCTTTACCTTTGACGCCAACCAGCGCCAAGCGGCCGCGATCGAGGAAATCGAGCAGATCATCCCGATCCGCGCCGACCTACGGGGGCTCGATTACGACATTCTGGTGGGCTTTGAGCTGTCGCCCGAGCAGCTCGAATTCAACCGCCAGGAACGCCAGCGCCGCACCGGTTTGCCGCGCCTGCCGGGGCGCTGAGCGACCCCCAAGAACCGCCACTTTGGCGGCGTCGTTTTATCCACAGGCGAGTCCGGTCGGGTTTGTTGACTCGACCCCACCCCTCCCTATCATGCCTGGGCCGTCGCGCTGTTTTGCGGCGGGAATCATATGATCGCTGCGGGAGAGATCGGGTGTCGGGAGGACATTCGGCGCCGAAGGAGCAACCGCCTCGGAAACTCTCAGGCAAACGGACCGCAGTGTGATGAAACTCTGGAAAGCGAACCCGCGGCAGCACTAGTCGCAGGTTCCACCGAAGGGGCAAGCCGGGCCGCGACCCCGGTCAAATCTCTTCAGGTTCCGAGACAGAGGGGGCAGCAGGCCTTGTTGGGTCCTGCGTTCCTGTTTGTCCGGAGTATCCGTGAGCCAAGACCAAAAACGAACACCGCTTTACGACCTGCACGCCGAATTGGGCGCGAAGTTCGTGCCGTTTGCGGGCTATGCCATGCCGGTGCAGTACGCCGCGGGCATCCTCAAGGAACACCTGCATACGCGGGCGGGCGCGGGCCTGTTTGATGTCACGCACATGGGACAGGTGCGGCTAATCGCGCCGGATGCAGCTGAACGGCTTGAGGCATTGGTGCCGGGCGACATCACCGCGCTGGCCGCAGGCGAGATGCGCTACACGATGTTCACCAACGGGCGTGGCGGCGTGCTGGACGATCTCATGGTCACGCGCCGGGCGGACGATGTGTTCCTGGTGGTCAACGCCGGCTGCAAGGACCAGGACATTGCGCTGCTGCGCGATGCGCTTGGCGCGGCGGGGGTGGCCTATGACGAAGATCGCGCACTCCTTGCGCTGCAGGGCCCTGGTGCGGTGGCGGCCTTGGCCCGACACGCCCCGGGGGTCGCCGATCTTGGATTCATGAAGGCGGCGGCGCTCACTATCGCCGGGACAAAAGCCTGGGTCAGTCGGTCTGGCTATACCGGTGAGGATGGGTTCGAGATCTCGGTCGCGCATGCCGATGCGGACGGGCTCGCCCGTACCCTATTGGCCGAGCCCGAAGTTGAGGCTGTTGGACTGGGCGCGCGCGATTCGCTGCGCCTGGAGGCGGGGCTTTGCCTCTATGGCAACGATCTCACGCCGGATATCACGCCGATCGAAGCGGGGTTGACCTGGACGATTTCGAAACGTCGCCGCGCGACCGGCGGTTTTTCCGGCGATGCCGTGATCCAAGCGCAAATCGCCGATGGGCCCGCGCGGCGCCGGGTCGGCATTCAGCCGTCCGGTCGGGCCCCGGCGCGGGCGCATACGTCGGTCGTGGTCGGCGAGACCACGGTGGGCGAGATCACGAGCGGCGGATTTGGCCCCAGCGTTGGGGGACCTGTGGCCATGGGTTACGTCGATCGGGCGCATGCCAAGGCCGGCACCGAGATCGTGTTGGATATTCGAGGGAAACGGCATGCGGCCGCCGTTGTCAAAATGCCCTTCGTGCCGCACCGTTATGCAAAATAACCACCTGAGGCAGCAATGAGCGACGTTCGTTTTACCAAAGATCATGAATGGGTCCGCATCGAAGGCGACACGGCAACGGTGGGAATCTCGGAATACGCCCAAGAGCAACTGGGCGATGTCGTGTTCGTCGAACTGCCGACGGTCGGCGCCGATGTCGAGGCCGGCGGCGATGCCGCCGTGGTCGAGTCGGTCAAGGCGGCGAGCGAGGTTTACGCTCCGATCGGTGGCACGATCGTCGAGGTCAATGAAGATCTGGAAGCAACGCCGGGTCTGGTGAACGAAAGCGCCGAGGACGCGGGTTGGTTCTGGCGTATGGAAATCTCGGACGCCGACGAGCTTGAAGAGCTGATGACCACAGCGGACTACAAAGCTTTCCTCGAAGGGCTCGACTGATGCGCTATTTGCCGCATACCGCGGAGGACCGCCGCGCCATGCTGCAGGTCATTGGCGTCGATGCGGTAGACGATCTGTTCGTCGACGTGCCGCGCGTGGCGGTGTTGGACGACCTGGTCGATCTGCCCAACCATCGCGGCGAACTCGCTGTCGACCGGGCGTTGACGGCGATCGCCGCAAAGAACACGCCCGCGGGCAGCGTGCCGTTTTTTGTCGGTGCCGGGGCCTACCGTCATCACGTTCCGGCGGCTGTTGACCATTTGATCCAGCGGAGCGAGTTCCTGACCGCGTATACGCCCTACCAGCCCGAAATCAGCCAAGGGACGCTGCAGGTTCTGTTCGAGTTCCAAACCCAGGTCGCGTTGCTGACGGGGATGGAGGTCGCCAACGCCTCGATGTACGACGGGGCCACGGCCTGCGCCGAGGCGGTGCTGATGGCCAACCGCGTGACCCGGCGGCGGCGTACGGTGTTGTCGGGTGGCCTGCATCCGCAATACCGCAGCGTGGTGGAGACCCAATCGAAATTTCTCGATGGTGAGATCGTCGCGGGCGCGCCCGATCCCCAAGGTGATGAAAACCTCGCCGACTTGATCGACGACGACACGGCCTGTGTCGTTGCGCAGAACCCGACCTTTTTTGGTCATTTGCATGATCTTCGCGATCTTGCCGCCGCGTGCCATGCCAAGGGGGCGCTGCTGGTTGTGGCGGTGGCCGAAACAGTGTCGCTGGGGGCGGTAACGCCGCCCGGGGCGATGGGAGCGGATATTGTGGTGGCCGAGGGCCAATCGCTGGGGAATGCGCTCAATTTCGGTGGGCCCTATTTGGGTTTGTTTGCCGCGCGCGAGAAGTTCGTGCGGCAAATGCCGGGTCGGCTGTGCGGCGAGACCGTGGATATCGAGGGGCGTCGCGGCTACGTCCTGACGCTATCGACACGCGAGCAACACATTCGCCGCGAAAAGGCGACCAGCAACATTTGCACCAATTCCGGGTTGTGCTCGCTCGCGTTCACGATCCACTTATCGTTGTTGGGCGAGGACGGCTTTAAGCACTTGGCGGAGCTGAACCATGCGGGGGCGTGCGAGACCGCCGAAACCTTGGCGGGGATTCCGGGTGTCGAGGTGTTGAACGGGACCTTCTTCAACGAGTTCACGGTGCGGTTGCCCAAGCCGGCGGCCGAGGTCGTGGATACCCTGGCGACCCAAGGCGTCCTGGCCGGTGTGCCGGTGTCGCGCTTGTTGCCGGACGCTGGGCTGGATGACCTTTTGTTGGTGGCGACGACCGAGACGACGGAGGCCGACGACATTACGGCGCTGGGCCGCGCCCTTGAGGGGGTGTTGTCATGAGCGCGCGCTCTCAAGCCCATTCTGCGGGGCGGGGTGTGGACAATGACGCGCCCGAAACGATGACGACTCATTCCGGCCACCGTGGGCTACAGATGGAAGAGCCGTTGATCTTTGAAATGGGCTCGACCGGGCGCACGGGGGTCGATCTGCCACCGGTGCCTGAGGTCGCGAGCAAGTTGGGCGGCCTGGCACGGCAGGGCGAGATCGGTTTGCCGGCGCTGTCCGAGCCACAGGTCGTGCGGCATTACGTCCGTGTTTCGCAAAAGAACTACGCGATCGATGCCGGGCTTTATCCCTTGGGTTCGTGCACGATGAAGCACAACCCGCGGCTCAACGAAAAGGTCGCGCGCCTGCCGGGGTTCAGCGATGTGCATCCGCTGCAGCCGCAATCGACGGTACAAGGTGCGTTGGAAGTGATCGACACGGTGGCGCACTGGCTGATCACGCTGACCGGGTTACCGGGGGTGGCGATGTCGCCTGCGGCCGGGGCGCATGGCGAGTTGACAGGGATGATGGCGATCCGCGCGGCGCACGAAGCGCGCGGCGATGCGCGCAAGCGCATCCTGGTACCCGATTCGGCCCACGGCACCAATCCGGCAACGGCGGTGCTGTGCGGCTATCAAGTCGATCCGGTGCCGAGCCTCGCCAACGGCCGCATCGATTTGGAGGCGCTCAAGGCCAAGCTTGATGACGATGTTGCCGCCATCATGCTGACCAACCCGAATACCTGCGGGTTGTTCGAGGACCAAATCATAGAGGTGGCCGAAGCGATCCACGCGGTCGGCGCCTATTTCTATTGTGACGGGGCGAACTTCAACGCGATCGTCGGCAAAGTGCGGCCCGGCGATCTCGGCATCGACGTGATGCACCTCAATCTGCACAAGACCTTTTCGACGCCGCATGGCGGGGGCGGGCCGGGGTCGGGGCCGGTGGTGATGTCGGCCGAGCTTACGCCGTTTGCGCCGCTGCCATACGTCGTCAAAGGCGCCGATGGGTTGCGCCTTGTCGAGACCGAGGCCGATCAAGCGGCGGCCGGGGATGGCGGCCAAGCCTATGGTCGGATGCGGTCGTTCCATGGCCAGATGGGCATGTTCGTGCGTGCCCTGGCGTTCATGATGAGCCACGGTGCCGACGGTTTGCGGTTGGTCGCCGAAGACTCCGTGCTGAACGCCAACTACGTGCTGGCGCGTCTGAAAGACGTGATGACCCCGGCCTATCGCGGCCCGTGCATGCACGAGGTGCTGTTCGACGATAGCTTTCTCAAGGATACCGGGGTGACCACGCTCGACTTCTCCAAAGCGATGATCGACGAGGGGTTTCACCCGATGACGGTGTATTTTCCGCTCATCGTGCACGGCGCGATGCTGACCGAACCCACGGAATCCGAGTCCAAAGAATCGATGGACGTGTTCATCGACACGTTGCGCGGCCTGGCGGCGGACGCCAAAGCCGGCGATACCGCACGCTTTATCGGGGCGCCCTATCTGGCGCCGCGGCGACGTCTTGATGAAACCCAGGCCGCGCGCAAGCCGCGGCTGCGTTGGACGCCCGAGGCGCCCGCCGAGGCTGCCGAGTAGGGCCTAGGCTTCTTTGGTGTGGTCGATGACCGCGCCGCGCGGCGGGTAGTCGTTCTTGAGGATGTAGTCGATCGCCTTGAGGATCTCGTCGAACTTGGGCCGGGCGAAGGGCATCGTTTGGATGCTCTGAAAGAACAAGGTGCCGTCGGCGCGGATAAGGAATAGCCCCGGTTCGACGAAGATATCGAGTTCGTTCACGCCGACCGAGGTTTTGCCGCGGCCCTTGGTCAGAAATAGACCCCAGCGTCGGCAATCTTCAAACGAAATGCCGTACCCCACCGCGAGACGGTCGATTTCCCAATCGGCCACCGACTGGGTCGCGCGATCGACGTCGTCGGTCGAGAGCGTCAGCACATCGACGCCGCGTTCGGCAAAGGCATCGAGTTTGTCTTGCAGGTCGCGAAGATAGGTCTTGCAAATCGGGCAATGCAGGCCGCGATAGACCACGATCATGGTGAAGTTGTCGGGTTTGCGCTCTGACAGGCGCCACGTGCCGCCGCCCACCAGCGACAGCGACAGGTCGGGGACGGGTTGGCCGGGCATCAGGGGCGTGATCGTGGACATGGGGCGTCTCGCTTTTTTGGGGTTGCGCGGTTAGCGGTCGAGCCAATCGGAAATCAGTTTGGCTTTGTCGCCGACCTTCGATCCGGCGGGCAACGCGCCGTCGGTGCAGTGCTGAACGGCGGCCATCGCCTCGGCCTTGTATTTGTACAAGGGGTCGGTGGTTTCGTAGATCATCAGCACCGGCTGGGTGATCAACGCAAGCCGGTCCTTCTTGGGATACCGAAAGGCCGCGCGATAGGCGTGGTGGTAGGTCGTGATCGACTTGAGCACTTCGACGACGACATCGTTCAGCGCGTCGGGGTTGCTGATTTCGCCTTTGCGCTGGTGTTCGGCATCGCGTTTGTACCAAGGGAAGAAGAAGTTCTGGTCGCGCACGAAATGCCAGGCCCAGTTGAACTGCCGGCCCTCGTGATCGGGCATGATTTCGGGCGTGTAGTTGGCGAGCATGTCGGCTTTTTCCTCTTCGGAGTAGAGGCCGACGCCATCGATAATGACGCGTTTGACGCGCTCGGGTTGCTGGATCGCTAGTTCCATGGCGATGGAGCCGCCGGTATGGGTGCCGTAGACATCGATTTCCGGCACCCCAAGGGCATCAAGCTGGCGGCCGACAGCGCCGGCGTAATAGGCGATGTCGGGAACTTCCATTTGGGCCGGGCAGGAATCGCCGTTGCCCAAGGTGTCTGGGGCGTAGAGCGGTTGATCGCGCAACTGACCGAGCTTGCCCATCAGGGGCTGCAGGTTATAGGCCGAGGCCGGTGAGGCGTGGATCAGCACCAAAGGTCGGGCACCTGACGTGACGTCGCCGACCGCTCGGTAGTGCACTTGCCCTTCATCGATGCGGACGAAGTCGCGGTCGATCTGCGTTGTCATGCCTGTCTCCCCTTTGAACCGTCAGCATAGCAAAAGGGCCGGGGTTGAATCCGGCCCTTTTCACAACTTTCCGAGGGATACCCGGTCAGTGAACGTTTTTTTGAACCTCGCCGATGGCATCGTCGATCAATGCCTGGGCGCGCCCGTCATCGAGGTTTTCGGCGATCAGCTTTTGTGCGGCGCTGACGGCCACGTCGATGGCGGTGTTGCGGACATCTTGGATCGCCTGGGCTTCGGCACGGCCGATTTTTTCCTCCGCGAGACGGGTTCGCCGCGCGAGGTTCTCTTCGAGCTTGCGTTCGGCTTCGGCCCGCAGGGCGACGGCCTCTTCTTTGGCATGCTCGACGATCTGGTCGGCTTCTTTCTCGGCGTCGCGACGCTTGCGCTGATATTCGGCGAGGAGGCCTTGGGCCTC
>CALJDF010000135.1 GCA_938023835.1 uncultured Alphaproteobacteria bacterium | reverse complement strand
ATACCCCCAACGCACGGCAGATCAGGCCGATCTTCTCGCCCTGCGACAACCGCACCTCGGCTTCACGCAGCTTCCCGATAATCTCTTCTGGTGTGTAGCGTTTCCGGCTCATCTCTTCCTCCTTACAAGGTCAGATTAGCCAGACTCTCTCAGTCATCCTGGACCAGTTTGCGGGGAGCAGGTCAAGCGAGCGAAGCGTCTACCGGTTACTCGAACGCACCGATGCCGCCGCCGATCAGGAAAGAGGATAGAGCGAAAAGAACGTGGCTCCTGACACGGCGCCCTCCGGCGACCGATAGTGCAGGTCACGCCGGCGCGGGCATGCCTATACTTTTGGCTTGGCGGCGCTCGAATTCTTTACAAATCTCATCGTGGTTGTGCCCACGGATGCCGCCACGCACGGTACCGGGTTCGGTTGTGCCGAAGAAATCGGCCCATGCGTCCGGCAGACGAACCGAGTTGGGCGGCGCGATCCAAATGCGGTAAAGCAGCCGTTGCCGGTTCGGGTCGTCGTCATCCTCGAAACGGGTGCGGGAGTGCAGCATCGTATGATTGTTGAGGAACTGTAGGTCGCCCGGCTCAAGCCAAATCGTGAACATCACCTCGGGCCGGCGCAGAATTTCGTCAAGTACGTCGGTGCATTCTTTCTGCGCATCGCTCAGCCTGGGGACGCCGTCGATCTCTTGGGCCGTTCGCATCCGGTTGCGATTCCATTTCCCAAAGAGGCGTCCGTCAGCAACGTCGAATAGCGGTTGAACATAATAAGGCGCCTCGTCCGGTGCCTCTTCCTGATTGCGCCCGAAAAAGAAATCCTGTCGGGCCACCGCCGCAAGATCGGGGCGTTCCTCAACAAGGATTTGCCACGCCGTTACGCTACTTGAAATGCGGCTTTGCCCGCCGCTCTTGGCCTTGTTGTAACAAGCAAGGCCGACGAGATCGCAGCCGTCGGTATGAAAGTCCAACTCCACATTCGAGTTGTATCCACGACCGCCCGCCGAGCGGTAATTCATTCCAGCGGCACGAACCTCAGAGACATATTGCGAGGCTTTGCCCTGCGGGCGCGCCACGCCCAAATGGAGGCCGATGGCCCATGTCAGAAGCCTAAACTCCTGCGAGCTCAGGCGGTCCCGCGGCAAGCCTTTCACCAACGTAAGGCCGCAATCGACGTAGGCGCGGTGGGCGGCGGCTTCAATGACTTCAAACCCGGGCCCCAAATCGAAATCATCCTTCGAATAATCAAACAGGGGCCGGTCAGGGTCGAAGGCCTTTTTGACGGTGTTCGCGAGTTGGGTCCGGGCCGGGTCGCCAATGGGAAACACCCAACGCCGATCTGCGATCAGCTCGGGTACACGCCAAGCAGCAGAAGCCTCAAAGTCATCTAGCATCTACCGAATCCATCTCGTTGCCGACGGTTGCAAATCCGGCGCCTCAAGAAGCCTACCCGCCGTCAGGGACAGGCCGCTCGGCGGGATTAGTCGGCGCGCACCATCTACAGGGGCCATCCGAAACACCTTACGCCATGGGCCAAGAAGAGGCACGCACGTACTAAGAAAACCTAGTCGGCAAAGGACTGCGAAAATAGGTCGTATGGACAAGTTTAAGCTCGGTCGCGCACAATGAGCGCGATGCGGCTAATTATCGGTATATCGGGCGCCAGCGGCTTGATCTATGGCGTCCGTCTTTTGGAGGCCCTCTGCGAGGTGCCGGAGGTCGAGACTCATCTCGTCATGAGTGCGGCGGCTAAAACTAATGTGGCGATTGAGACCGATTGGACGGTGCGCAAAATCGAGGAACTGGCGGACGAGGTTCACAACGTCCGCAACATTGCTGCCACGATCTCCAGCGGTTCCTTCAAGACCGCGGGCATGATCGTCGCGCCCTGCTCGATGAAGACGCTCTCGGCGATCGTCAATTCATACTCGGACAACCTGCTGACCCGTGCCGCCGATGTGGTGCTCAAGGAACAACGCCGCCTCGTTTTGATGCCGCGCGAAACGCCGCTCCATGCCGGGCATTGCAAACTGCTCTACGAAGCGGCCATGCTTGGCGCCGTCATCGCCCCGCCGGTCCCGGCGCTGTACAACCGGCCCAAGACCCTCGACGACATCATCAATCATTCCGTCGGTCGCGTCCTCGATCTCTTCGAGATCGACACCGGTATGTTGAAGCGGTGGCGCGGCGCCAAGACCAACAGCGGCGAACCCGGCGAGGCATGAGCCCCGAAGAAACCGCAACGGTTGGTGCGTTTCTCGATTCCTACTCGACTCTCACCCTCGCCACGCAGGGTCCCGACGGCCCCTGGGCCGCAACGGTCTTCTTTGCCCACGACACCGCCCTCGATCTCTATTTCATTTCCAGCCGCGCCACCCGGCATATCCGCGATCTGTTGGCCAATCCAGAGGTCGCCGCGACCGTCACTACCGATCTCGACGATTGGGAATCAATCCGGGGATTGCAAATTGCCGCGCGCGCTGAACCGATCGCTCCGGGCGAAAGGGATGCCGTTACCGACCTGTACCTAAAGAAATTCCCGGCGGTGGGCCGCCTCTTAAAGGCGCCCCAAACCGACTCGGAAGAAAAGATCGCCAAGGGCTTCGCCGCCAGCGAGTTTTTCCGCCTCCGCCCGCGCACGATCCGCCTCGTCGACAACACCCAGGGGTTCGGTCACAAACTGGAATTCACCCTGCCCCATTAGTCGACCATTGGGTGTGATCCCTGACGTTTTCCCTGCCCAAACGCCCAAGGTGCGATACGCTGGGCCCTAACAAATGGCGTGTGGACGATAGGGAGGCAGGCCCATGTACGACCCGGCAAACGACTGGGTAGACACATACGAAATCTCGGATCCCGACGGCCGTCTCGTCGAAGAATTCTGCGCCCGTCCGGTCGGCTTTCACTCTGCCGAGTTGCAGCGGGTCTTGCTCAAAATGCAGATCGATCCGCGTTGTCCCAACTATGTTCTGTTCTGTCGCACGCCCCACAAAGAGTGGCTGATTGGCCAAATGGCACCGCGTATCGGCGACCCGATCATGCTCGAGGAAGATCGCGTCTTCGATTCGGTTGAGGCTGCGGAATGGGAAGTTTTCCGGCGCCGCTGGACGCGTCTCACCGGTCAGGAAATCGCCTAGGCGGAGGGACAGAAAATGCTCAAGATTGTTGGCTATCCCGACCGCTTCAGTGTGCGGGCAGACGAAACCATCCGCTTCATGGTCTCCAGCGCGTTGGACGAACCTTACAATGTAGATTTTGTGCGCATCGTTCATGGCGATCTCAACCCGGCGGGGCCGGGATAAAAGGAGATCCCGGTTAAAGGGCCATCCGCCGGCACCTACCCCAGCCGCTTTCAACCCATTCACCCTGGATCGTGCGTTGTGGTCGCGGACGACCCGAAACTCGCCCGCCTTTCGAGCTTCCAGGTGCAGGCCATGGTCTGGCCGACGTTGCCCGCGCGCGGCGCGCAAGGATTGATCGCAAAATGGTCGCCCGATCAAGGCGGGTTTGCCCTCATCATCGATGAAACCGGTGCGCCGGCTTTGCGGCTGAGCGACGGCGCCGGCGGCGCACCCACGGTGTCGAGCGGCACGCCATTGATCGCGCGCGAGTGGTATCGCATCGCGGCAAGTTATGACGCCGAGAGCAACACCGTCGTCGTGCGCCAACATCCGCTCTTCGATCATCCGAAAGTTGCCGCCGCTGCCCGGGTAGAGGCACGAATCGATCTCACGCCGCGCCTCGACAATGGGGCGCCGTTGACGATTGGCGCTTGGTTCGAGCGCATCGAGGGCGATCGCCTCGTCACATCGGGTCACTACGACGGAAAGATAGACGGCCTCCGGCTGTTGCGGCGACCGCTGTCCGATCCTGAGACGGCGGCCCTGGCAGTGGCGCCAACGCCGCATCTCGCTGCGACAGGCCTGGCCTCGCCGATCGCGGCCTTTGTGTCCGACATCGTGGCGGTGATCTGCTCCCCGCAAACTGGTCCAGGATGATTGAGAGAGTCCGGCTAATCTGACCTTGTAAGGAGGACGAAGATGAGCCGGAAGCGCTACACACCAGAAGAGATTATCGGGAAGGTGCGTGAAGCCGAGGTGCGGTTGTCGCAGGGCGAGAAGATCGGTCTGATCTGC
>CALJDF010000134.1 GCA_938023835.1 uncultured Alphaproteobacteria bacterium | reverse complement strand
GCAGTCGCGCGAAGTGATCCAACGCGAGGCCGGGTTGATCGAGAAAGCGCAATGCCACCCACCCGGCGAGCCATTCGGCTTCGGCATAGTCCGCGCCGCCGGGTTCCAAGTCACTCAAGGTTGCGACGACATAGGCGTCGGTCAGCTCACCTTGGGCCAGTGCTTTGCGCACCTGGATGCGGCGTTCGCGCCACCACTTGTCGGCGCGATCTTCATGCAGTCGTGGTTCCAGCAAGATCTCGCGCGCCCGCTCGTCGAAACCTTTCGTGCGGCGCCACCGGGCGCGCTCAAACGCCAAGCCGGGGTTGTTGCGCAGAGTCTCAGGCACGTTCGCGATCAACGTATCGACATTGCCGGCACTTTCGATCAAGCCGATCCGCGCCAGGCTCAGCGTGCGTAGTTCCGGCTCGACCCGTGGCAACAAGCGTCGGGCATCGCCACTTCGTCGATCCCACAACAACCGATCGAGCCGCGCGGCGTGGTCGTCGCGGGTCAGCAATTGGCGGTGTCGGCGCAATAAGGTGCGCTCGTCGCGGCGCGCGAAATTACCCTCGATCCAGGCCTCGCGCAGCAGCTCATAGCCTTGTTCGTCGAGACCGTTACGCAGTTGCGCTTCAGCCAGCCGCACCTTGCCCGTGGTGCTGACCGGTGGATAGCGCCCGAACCAATCCAGCACGAACAAATCGTCGCTCTCGGGCTTTTCTTGCAACAGCGACTCGGCGGTGCGCAGCATGCGTGATTGGCGCGGCCAATCGCGGTGGCTGTCGATGAAAGAGGCGATTTCCTCAAACGAGGGTTTCGCACCGGGCTGGGTGTAATAACGCCAACGGAAATAGTTGGTCGCCAGGGCATTGCTGCCTTTGGCGGCGGCATCAAAGGTCTTGGACCATTGCTTTTTTTGGGCCGCGGCGAAGGCGTTCCCGTAGGCGACGCGGTCCTCGGCCGTGAGCGCGTTAGCGCTTTGCGCGCTTGCCGCACCAGCCCAAGCGCCAAAAACAATGGCGCCCGCAATCATCGACCCGGCTAGTCGGTGCATCGTTCCCTCGTCTTGCCCGCCACGACCCTACACTACCCTCGCTTGCGAGGGTGACCCCTTAGCGCTATGGTCACGCAAATTTATTCATTGTGTATATGGGGTTAGCCATGTTCAAGGGCTCCATCGTCGCGTTGGTAACACCGTTCAAGAATGGTGCCGTCGACGAAAAAGCCTTTCAGAACCTCGTGGAATGGCACATTTCCGAGGGCACGCACGGTCTCGTCCCCGTAGGAACTACGGGGGAATCGCCGACGCTCACGCACGCCGAACACATGCGCGTGACCGAGCTCTGCATCGAGGCTGCGGGCGGTCATGTGCCTGTCATCGCGGGCACCGGCTCCAATGCCACCGCAGAGGCGATCGAGTTCACCCAACACGCCAAGACGGCCGGTGCCGATGCCGCCCTGGTGGTCACGCCCTATTACAACAAGCCGACCCAAGAGGGTCTCTACGCCCACTTCAAAGCGATCCACGATTCTGCCGAGATACCGATCCTCATCTACAACATCCCCGGCCGCAGCGTCATCGACATGTCGCAAGACACCTTGGCGCGGTTGGCCGAATTGCCGCGCATCGTGGGCGTCAAAGACGCCACCGCCAACTTGCCGCGCGTCACCTCGACGCGCCTGTTGCTGGGCCCGCAGTTCTGCCAGCTCTCGGGCGAAGACCCGACGGCGTTGGCGTTCCTCGCCCATGGCGGCCACGGTTGCATTTCGGTGACGGCCAATGTCGCGCCCCGGCTTTGCGCCGAATTCCAGAACGCGTGGGCCGAAGGCCGTCCGCTCGATGCGCTTGCGTTGAACGACAAGCTGATGGCGCTGCATATCGCACTGTTCCTCGAGACCAGCCCAACGCCCGCCAAGTACGCGCTCAGCCTACTCGGCAAGTGCAGCGAGGAAGTGCGGCTGCCGCTGGTTGGCCTGGGGGATCAAACCAAAAAGCGTGTCGAGACGGCCCTGAAATCAGTCGGGCTGATCGCGTGACGCCATAGCAAAGAAAGTGTCGCGGGTCGACCGCGCTGTCGCGGTCAACCGTAAGGCCCGACGTGACTATCACATTGAGGACTCGCTCGAAGTCGGCATCGTCCTAACCGGCAGCGAAGTCAAAAGCCTGCGCGCCGGTGGTGGCAGCATCGCCGAAGCCTACGCCGCCGAACGCGACGGCGAATTATGGCTCGTCAACGCGCATATCCCCGAGTTCAAAGCGGCCAATCGCAACAACCACGAACCCACGCGCCCGCGCAAACTCCTGATGCACAAAAAGCAGCTCGCCAAATATCTGGGCGAGGTGCGGCGCGGCGGAATGACCATCATTCCGCTCAAGATCTATTTCAACGCGCGCGGCATCTCCAAACTTGAACTTGCCCTGGGCAAGGGCAAAAAGCTTTACGACAAACGCGCCGACATCAAAACGCGCGACTGGGAACGCAGCCAAGCGCGCATGCTGCGCAATCGCGGGTAGGGTACACGCCGCCTGCCGCTTGCGGGCGTGGTAGGTCAGCGCCAATTCGATGCAGTGCCGCACCGCGTGTTTCGGCAGCGCACCGCCGGGCGGAAACAAAACCGCGCGGTTTGCATGGAACGTGAGTTCGTCGCCGAACAGCGCGCGATAGGTAGCCACCAAATTGGTCTGGCAATGGACCAGCAGCGCGCAGGCTTCGGGCACTTCGCGCACGCTGCCCAACCGAGTCGTCGTGCCGATCCGCGTCTTGATCGGCTCATAGGCGGGCTGGCCCCATTTCAACCTTTCAAGCACACCACCCATATCCGCTGAGTCGGCGCCCTCAAGGATCAGCTCGCGCAACGCCATCATCGTGCGCCGCGCTTTCGGCGGATAGGCGTCGAACACCGCGCGCACTTTCTTGTCTTTGAACGCGCGCATATCAGTACAGCCACCCGGCCCACACCGGGTCTTCGTCCTTATGCGCCGCAAAAATCCGTGTCATCTCATGCAGGAAATACAATTTGCCGCCGATCGTTACGATGGTGCCCAGCACCGCGGCCCATGCCACAAGCTCAACCAAGCCATAGGCCAACACAACAAGCCCGACGAGTGCGATGGCGTTGCCGACGTGCGGCATCAGGCGCGGTTTCAGCCACGTCCAAAACGCGATGAGCCCCAACGGCACCAGGCACCACCAACCCAGCCACACCCGCGCCCAAATCGCTAAGGCGATCAGCGCAATGATCGGCATCCGGGTCCACACGCTCCACGGGTTCACGTGGCGCGCCCAGACCTCGTCGCGCATCCCGAATAGCCGTAGCAGGACCTTTTCCATGGCCCCTCAAGTCTATGGCTGTGCCCCCACCTTGACGAATCGACGCCGTCGCCACAGCGTGGCGGGGTGACCGCTCGATCCCCCAGCACACCCGCCGTCACGGTGCCCTATTTGATGGTGGCCACCATGGTCTCGGTGGTGGCGTCGACGATCTATGTGCCGTCCTTGCCGTCGATCGCCATCAGCCTTGGCACCTCCGCGACGATGGCGCAGTTCTCGCTCACGGCCTTCGTGCTGACCTTCGGCATTGTGCAGCTCTGGCACGGCCCGGCCTCGGACCGCTTGGGGCGCTACCGCGTCCTTGCCGGGAGCCTTGTGGTCTTCGTCATCGGTACCGCCGTCTGCGCGCTCGCGCCCAACATTGAAACGCTGATCGCCGGTCGGGTCCTTCAAGGTCTCGGCGCGGCCGGGGTCGGGGTGTTGCCGCGCGCCATCGCCCGCGATCAATTCGGCCACGAAGCCAGCGCCCGGGTCTTTACCTACCTGTCGATGGCCGCGTCGGCCGCGGCGACCGCATCGCCGGTGATCGGCGGCGGGTTGGAGAGCCTCACCGGCACCTGGCGCATGAGTTTCGTTCTTCTCGGCCTGCTGGCGGCGTGGGTGCTATTACTATCGGCGCGCCGCGCGCCGCTTCTCGCCGCCGGCAGCCCCGAGCGCCCGACCGGCGTGCGCGGCTACATCGCCGATTATTGGTCGCTGATGCGCCGCGCCCCGTTTGCCTTCAACGTGATCGGCGGCGGATTCCTGCGCGCCGGGTTCTACGCCTTCATCGTGTCGGTGCCGTTCGTGCTTACCAACATGTACGACACATCGGTTGCGGGCGTCGGCGTGATCATGATGACGCTGACCCTCGCATTTCTGGGCGCCAATTTCATCGTCGTGCGTATCGCGCATCGCTTTCGCCCCGAAACGCTCGTCGTCGCCGGCACCGCCATCTCGATGCTGTCGCCCATCGCGCTCGCGCTCTTGACGTTGACAAACGCCGGGCCGTTCGTCGCCGTGTCGCTACCCGTGGCGCTTTTCGGTTTCGGCAACGGCTTTGCGGTACCGATGGCAAATTCATTGGCCGTCGGCGCCGATCCGCGCATGGCTGGCGCGGGCTCCTCTTTGTTGGGGTTCTGGGCCTACACGATGGGCGCGGGCGGTGCCGTCGCCGCATGCCTGCTCACCCACAACACCGCATTGCCGCTCGCGACCCTGCTCGCCATCGCCACATCCGGCGCGCTCATCTGCTTTGTCTCGGCGCGCGTTGCGACGTTGCGTCGTCTTTAGGCGGTCACCCGCGCCGCCGCCGCGCCCACCACATCCTCGAACATCCCCGTCGTCAGCCGCCCGGTATTGGTATTGTAGCGCGAGCAGTGATAGCTGTCGGCCAGCCACAGTCCGTTGCCCAACAAATGTACTTCGCCATGCGCGAATTTGAAGCTGCTGCGCTTTTCGCCCAGCGTGGTCAGTACGGCCTCATGCGCCACCCGACCCAGCGCCAAGATGCCTTTCAAGTTTTGCATCCCCGCAATCTCACTCACCAAGAACGGCCGGCACGCTTTTGCCTCGGCGCCCGTCGGTTTGTTTTGCGGCGGCACACAGCGCACCGCATTGGTGATCCGGGCGTTGACCAACGTCATCCCGTCATCGGGGCGTTCGTCATAGGGCCCTGTCGCGAGGCCAAACTTCAACAAGGTCGGATACAACAATTGCCCGGCCCAATCGCCCGTGAACGGCCGCCCGGTGCGGTTTGCCCCGCGCAAGCCCGGCGCGAGCCCGACAATCAATAGGGCGGCGCCGACATCGCCGAACGATCCCACCGGTGCGTTATGCCAGTCGGGAAACTTGGCCGCGTTTTCTTCACGGAACCGGACAAGGCGTGGACAGAGCGTGCAGTCGGGGGCAGGGGTCTCCATACCCCCGCGACTTTAGGGATCAGGCGGTTTCGCGCAACGTCTGGGGGGCGTCGGATTCGTTTGCGGCGGTCTGCCCGTCGCGATGGACCCGGGCGATGCGCGGCATCAAGTCGGCCAGTTCGATGAACGCGTCGGCCTGCCGGCGCAATTCGTCGGCGATCATCGTCGGGTTGGTGGCGATCGAACTCACCGCCGTCACCCGCACGCCTTTGCGTTGCACGGCCTCAACCAAGCGGCGGAAATCACCGTCGCCGGAAAACAGATAGATGTGATCCAGGTGCGGCGCTATTTCCATCACGTCGATCGCCAGCTCGATGTCCATGTTGCCTTTGATCTTGCGACGTCCGGCGTTATCGGTGAATTCCTTGGTCGCCTTGGTCACCAGCGTATAGCCGTTGTAGTCGAGCCAATCGACTAGGGGCCGGATGGGCGAGTATTCCTGATCCTCGATCAAGGCGGTGTAGTAGAACGCGCGCACCATGCGGCCCCGTTCGCTGAACGTTTCCAGCAAGTTCTTGTAATCAATGTCGAACCCCAGCCTGCGCGCCGCGGCATAGAGGTTCGAACCGTCGATAAAAAGCGCAATGCGCTCAAGCGGGGAAACCATCATGGGTCCTATCCATTTCGTGCGGCGGCGGGTCATTTCGGGCAGCCCGCGGATCGCGGTAATACGCAATGGCCGGTCTATGATGGCTATGTAGAGTGCCGTAAAAGCCGCACAAGGACTTCACAAGGGAAAGCACATCACTGTGATTTTGGTCGGTCTGGGCGCCAATTTGCCGCATCCCGAACATGGCCCGCCTGCGGCCACGCTGCGCGCGGCTTTGGCGCAGTTTCCGGCGGAAAACATGGCCGTGGCGGCGGTCTCGCGGTTCTACGAGAGCGCCCCGGTCCCGGCCTCCGATCAGCCCTGGTTCGTCAATGCCGTGGCCCGGATCGAAACCGCACTCGACCCGGCGGGTGTTCTGGCGGCCCTGCACCGCATCGAGGCCGCATTCGGCCGAATCCGGCAAGAGCGCTGGGAAGCCCGGATTTTGGACCTTGATTTGCTCGATTATGCCGGCCAGGTGGGCAACGGACCGCCGCCCGCCCCGGAAATCCCCCATCCGCGCCTCGTTGGCCGCGCCTTCGTCCTGCTGCCCTTGGCCGAGATCGCCCCGAATTGGGTCCATCCGGCCACCGGGCAGTCGCTCGCCGACCTCCTCGCGAGCCTCGATCCGGCGCAGATCATCCGGCCTCTCGAATCGCCGCCAATGCCTTGAAATGGCTCACAAACTCTTGCGTTGTGCAGCGCAACCGCATATTTAAGAGAAGCGCACCGGTGCCCGGCTGGCGCGCCGATATCCAAATTGGAGTGCTAAATGGCCCGCGTCACCGTCGAGGACTGCGTCGAAATCGTCCCCAACCGCTTCGAGCTTGTGGTTCTCGCTGCCCAGCGCAGCCGGGAAATTTCCGCCGGCGCTGATCTCACCATCGAGCGCGACAACGACAAGAACCCGGTCATTGCGTTGCGCGAGATTGCCGAAAAAACCGTACCCGTCGATGAACTCGATGATTCGCTTATCCTCAGCCTACAAAAGCAGGTCGAGTCGGATGAGCCCGAGGAAGACGATATGGCGATGCTGATGTCCAGCGATTGGACGCCAGAGCCGCAACCGCCGGCCAAACCCGACCCGGAATATGTCGAGGAAGAACGCAAGCCCCAGGGGCCGGCAAGTGCCGCGCCCGAGGGACTTTAACCCGCGACTGCGCACCTTACCGCCGACGTATTTTCGGCGCGTCGCCCATTGCGGGGCGCCATGTTGAATCCCGACGACTTGGTCGCCCGCGTGCGACGCTACGACCCCGACGCCGATGTGGGTCTTGTGGCCAAAGCGTTTGATTTCTCGCTCGAAGCCCACAGCACCCAGACCCGCGCGAGCGGCGAGCCCTATTTCTCCCATCCGCTCGAAGTTGCCGGCATTCTGACCGACATGCGGCTCGATGCCGCGTCCATCGCCACGGCCTTGTTGCACGATACGGTCGAAGACACCGTCGCCACGCTCGATCAGATTGATACCCAATTCGGGGCTGAAATCGCCCAACTCGTCGACGGCGTCACCAAACTCACCATGCTCGAGCATGTCCGCCCGACCAAGCAGTCGCGCGAGGCCGAGAACTTCCGCAAACTGTTGCTGGCGATGTCCAACGATCTGCGTGTGTTGATCGTCAAGCTCGCAGATCGTTTGCACAACATGCGAACGCTCAATTTCATCGGATCGACCGAGAAACGCCACCGCATCGCCGCCGAAACGATGGACATCTATGCGCCGCTGGCCGAGCGCATCGGCATGCACGCTATCAAGGACGAACTCGAAGACCTTTCCTTTGCCGAGCTCAACCCCGAGGCGCGCGAGTCGATCCTGGGCCGGCTGGAATACCTGCGCACCGAAAGCGGCGACGCCATCGCCAAAATCACCAGCGAGCTTGAACGCACGCTATCGAGCGCGGGCCTCGACGCCACGGCTTTCGGTCGCGAGAAGCGGCCCTATTCGATTTGGCGCAAGATGGAGCGCAAGAACATTTCCTTCGAGCAACTCGCCGACGTCATGGCGTTCCGCATCTTGGTGGAAGACGACGACGACTGTTACCGCGCCTTGGGGATCGTCCACCGCGCCTGGCCGATGATCCCAGAACGCTTCAAAGACTTCATTTCGACACCCAAACCGAACGGCTATCGCTCGGTCCATACCACGGTGATCGGCCCCGAGAAGCGCCGCATCGAGATTCAAATCTGCACCCGCGACATGAACGAGGTTGCCGAACACGGCGTCGCCGCCCATTGGCAATACAAAGACGGCGGCGCAATCAAGGAAAGTGCGCAGCAATTCAGTTGGATTCGTCAACTCCTCGAAATGCTCGAACACGGTGGCCATCCCGAGGAATTTCTCGAGCACACCAAACTCGAGATGTACCAAGATCAAGTTTTCTGCTTCACGCCCAAGGGCGGGTTGATTGCCTTGCCGCGGGGCGCCACCCCGGTCGACTTCGCCTACGCCGTCCACACCAATGTCGGCGACACCTGCGTCGGCGCCAAGGTCAATGGGCGCATCGCGCCGCTCCGCACCGCGCTCGAAAACGGCGACCAGATCGAGATCATGCGCTCGTCTGCGCAAACACCCTCGCCGACGTGGCTTTACTTCGTCGTCACCGGCAAGGCGCGATCCGCCATACGCCGTTTCGTCCGCGTCCAGCAGGATCAGCAGTACGTCGACCTGGGCAGCGCTATCGTTCGCCGCGCCTTCGAGCAGGCCGGTCATCCCCTCAACAGCAAGGCCCTCGACCGCGCGCTGACGGTCCTCAACCTGAAGTCCGAAGAAGAGCTCTACGCCCATGTCGGCCAGGGCTTCGCCTCAGGCAAAGAAGTGGTCAGCATCGTCTTTCCGGCGGAAACCGAACGCCGCATTCCCAGTTTCGTCCGCTCGGCCATTCGCCGCGTGCGGGCCGACAAGAACGTCGACCGCGCGATCCCGATCAAGGGCCTCATCAAAGGGGTCGCGGTCCACTTCGCCGATTGCTGTCATCCGCTTCCCGGCGATCGCATCGTCGGCATTCTGACCGAGGGCAAGGGTGTGCGAATCCACACCATCGATTGCGAGATCTTGCGCAGCCTCAGCAGTTCGCCCGAACGCTGGCTCGATGTATCGTGGGATGTCGGCCCGGACAGCCAAGAGGTGCACCTGGGCCGCATCAAAGTAACCCTGTCGAACGAGCCCGGATCGCTCAACGCGTTGACCGGCGTGATTGCCAAGAACAATGCCAATATCACCAATCTCAAGGTCAGCAATCGCTCCGACGATTTCTTCGAATTTCTTGTCGATGTCGAGGTGCGCGACGTGAAGCACCTCACCGGCATGATTGCGGCGCTTCGCGCCGATGATGGCATTCACAAAGTGGACCGTGTGCGCGCATGACCCTAGACGAAATCCTGCAACATTTCCGTGACGCCGGCGCCTTGCTCGAAGGCCATTTCCTGCTCAGTTCTGGCCTCCACAGTCCGGCCTACCTGCAATGCGCCCGCGTGATGATGGATCCGGCGCGCGGCGCCACGCTGTGCGGCGCCCTTGCCGATAAAGTCGTCGCCGAACTTGGGCCGGGCGGCGTCGACCTCGTGGTGTCGCCGGCCATGGGCGGCGTGGTGGTGGGCTACGAAATGGCGCGTCAACTCGGTGTTCCGGGTGTCTTCACCGAACGCGTCGATGGCGCCTTTGCCCTGCGCCGCGGTTTCGATATCCCGGCCGGTGCCCGCGTACTGATGGCCGAAGACATCGTCACCACCGGCAAATCCAGCCGCGAGTGCATTGCCTGTATCACCGACTACGGCGGCACCGTTGTCGCCGCATCCTGTCTGATTGACCGTAGCGACGGAGAGGTCGATCTCGGCGTTCCTTTGGTGTCGCTCACCGGCTACAAAGTGCCGGCCTATGCCGAAGACGCGCTGCCCCCCGAACTCGCCGCCACCCCGGCCGTCAAACCCGGAAGCCGTGATCTAAAATAAGCCGATGCTGTTCAAGCCCCGCAAACCCCGCACCATCCTTTATCGCGCCCGCAACATCGTGTGGCCACGCGCGGGTTGGGGCCGCTCGTTCTCCTATATGCGCCATCGCGTGGCGCGCCTGCCAGGTTCGCCGGAAAGCATCGCCATGGGCCTGACCTGCGGTATTGCGGTCTCGTTCACGCCCTTAATCGGCTTTCACCTGGTCGTGGCCGCGCTGATCGCCTGGGTACTGGGTGGCAATCTCTTTTCCTCGGCACTCGGCACCGCGATCGGCAACCCGTGGACTTTCCCGCCGATCTTTCTCTGGGACATCCAGGTTGGCCATTGGATTCTGGGGAAAGACGAAGCGATCCCAGAGGCCATCTCCGAAACCACCGTGTTCGATAACCTGGTCGGTGTCTTTGTGCCGACCTTGGTCGGCAGCATCCCGACGGCCCTCGTCGTCGGTGTCGTCACCTATTATCCGTTGCGCTACCTCATTCGCACCTACCGCACCACGCGCCGTCATCGGATGGAGCGCATGGCCCGCCAGCGCATGATTCAGCGCAAAGGTATGATGGAAGCGGCCGCGAAGGAGAAAACGCCATGAGCCGCTTGCGTCTTGGGGTCAACATCGATCACGTCGCCACCATTCGCAATGCCCGCGGCGGCCCGCATCCCGACCCGGTACGTGCCGCCCGAATGGCGGCCGATGCGGGCGCCGACGGGATCACCGCGCATTTGCGCGAAGACCGCCGCCACATTTCCGATGTCGACATCGAGCGCCTCGGCCAAGACCTCACGCTGCCGCTCAATCTCGAAATGGCGGCGACCGACGAGATGCTCGACATCGCGCTGCGCCACACCCCGCATGCCGCGTGCCTCGTGCCCGAGCGCCGCGAGGAACGCACTACCGAAGGCGGCCTCGAGGTCCATCGCGCCCAAAACGAACTGCGTCCCTTTGTGTCGCGCCTCAAAGACGCCGGCATTCGTGTGTCGTTGTTCATTGCGCCGGACCCGCAACAGCTTGAAGCCGCGGTGCGCATCGGCGCTCCCGTGGTTGAACTCCATACCGGTCCTTATTGCCATGCCGAAGGCGCGGCGCGGGACGAGGAACTCGAGCGCATTGTAAAAGCCGCCGCCGTCGCCCAAGACCTCGGCCTGGAATGTCACGCCGGTCATGGCCTGTCGTTCGAGACCGCCGGACCGATCGCGCAAATCCCCAACGTGGCCGAGCTCAACATCGGGCACTTCTTGGTCGGCGAGGCGATCTTTGGTGGCCTCGATTCGGCCATCAAACGCATGCGCGCGATCATGGCCCGCGCCCGTGCCGACACCGGCGGCGCACGCAGCGCTTAGGCGCGGCGGCACATAGTATGATCATCGGCTTAGGCAGCGACCTCATCGACATTCGCCGCGTCCAAAAGACCCTCGAGCGCTTCGGCGATCGCTTCGTCCAGCGCTGTTTCACCCCGATCGAGCAACGCAAATCCGACCGCCGCGCCAATCGGGCCGCGTCTTACGCCAAGCGGTTCGCTGCCAAAGAGGCATGCTCAAAGGCGCTCGGCACCGGGTTCCGGCGCGGCGTGTACTGGCGCGATCTCGGCGTCGTGAACCTGCGGTCGGGCAAACCCACCATGGAATTGACCGGCGGGGCGCAGAAACGCTTGCAGGAAATGCTCCCGCCGGGCATGAAAGCGCAGATAGATCTCACCATCACCGACGATCACCCGCTGGCCCAAGCCATTGTCGTGATCACCGTTGTGCCCGCCGACACCCCGTCGGCCTGAGCCCCAGAGGAATTTCTTAGTGACGAATGCGCGTGCGGACCGCAAGGGCAAGAGTGGGGTGGGCGAGACGATCCGGACGCTGATCTACGCCGTCTTGATCGCGATCGTCATCCGCACCGTCGCGTACGAGCCGTTCAACATCCCCTCGGGCTCGATGATTCCGACCCTCCTGGTGGGCGACTACCTGTTCGTTTCCAAGTTTTCCTACGGCTATAGCCGCTACTCGATCCCGTTCGGGCTCGATCTCTTCCCGGCCCGCATCCTCGGCGACTTGCCGGAACGCGGCGACGTCGCCGTCTTCAAATTGCCCAGCGACCCGTCCACCGATTTCATCAAGCGCGTGATTGGTCTGCCGGGCGATCGCATTCAGATGATCGAAAGCGTCCTGCACATCAACGGCGAGCCGGTAAAGCGCGAACGCACCGACGACTTCATCGCCACGCGGCGCGACGGCAGCGAAGTGCGCGTGCCTCAATATATCGAAACGCTCCCCACTGGCCGCACCTATCGGACGCTCGACCAAACGCCCAATGGCCCGCTCGACAACACGTCGGTCTATCAGGTCCGCGAAGGCTTTTACTTCATGATGGGCGACAACCGCGACGATTCCCAAGACAGTCGCGTGACGTTCGCGGTCGGCCAAGTGCCGGAACAAAACCTCGTCGGTCGTGCCGAGATC
>CALJDF010000133.1 GCA_938023835.1 uncultured Alphaproteobacteria bacterium | reverse complement strand
GACTGGGGCAAGATGTCGGAGATCGCCGCCAGTTGGGTCATCTCGCCCGTACTGGGCGGCCTGATCGCCGCGGGGTTTCTGGCAGCGATCAAATACTTAGTGATCTTCAAGGAAGACAAGATCGCCGCCGCCCGGCGCTGGGTGCCGGTTTTCGTCGCGGTGATGGCCGCCGCCTTCGTCATGTATCTCATGATCAAGGGGCTCAAACGGATCATCACCGTCGATATGTCGATGGTGGCGGTCGCCGGGTTGATCGCGTTTGGGGTGGGCTATGTGGTGGTTCGGTTCTTCGTGAACCGCGCCGCCAGCGGCATGGAAAACCGGCGGCGATCGGTCAGTAACCTATTCACCATTCCGCTGATTTTTGCAGCCGCGTTGTTGTCGTTCGCACACGGTGCCAACGATGTCGCCAACGCGATCGGGCCATTGGCGGCGATCGTCAGCACGTTATCGACCGGCGAGATTGCCAGGACCGCGGCAATCCCGTCTTGGGTCATGGTCGTCGGTGCCATCGGGATCGCAGCGGGCCTGGCGCTTTACGGCCCGAAACTGATTCGCGTCGTCGGCGAAAAGATCACCAAGCTCGATCGAGCGCGCGCCTTTTGTGTGGCCCTTTCGGCGGCGATTACGGTGCTCATCGCCTCGACCTTGGGACTGCCGGTGTCCTCGACCCATATCGCGTTGGGCGCGATCTTCGGCGTCGGCTTCTTGCGCGAGATCGTCGCGCATAACCGTCGGCAATCGTTTGCCAAGGCGGCGACTGTTGTCGCGGCCCAGCCCGCCACCCCGGGGGGGCCTCCCCCGATCGGCGCGCCGCAACCAGGTGCTCCGGGATCGGCCGCAGAAGGCCTGACCGAGGCGGCGCGGGCAGGGATCGTGCTGACCAACGCCGAACTCAAGACCATCAAAAAGGCCCGCAAACGGATGCTGGTGCGGCGGCGCTATGTCTTCGCGATCGCCGCCGCCTGGGTCATCACGGTGCCCGCGGCGGCCCTCCTCGCGGCGATGTTCTTTTTCATGTTGCGCGGCATGCTGCTGCCCTAGCCGCCGCCCGGCGTGTGCTAACGTGCGCCCGCTATGGTTCTAGCCGAGACCCCGCCCGACCCCCCTAAACAGCGTGACGCCGTGCCCGCCAAAGCGGCGCCGGTGACGCCGATGATGGCGCAGTATCTCGGGATCAAAAAAGACTATCCCGAGTACCTGCTGTTCTATCGCATGGGCGATTTCTACGAGCTGTTTTTCGACGATGCGGTCAAGGCCGCCGACGCCTTGAACATCACGCTGACCAAGCGCGGCAAACACGACGGTGCCGATATCCCGATGTGCGGGGTGCCGGTGCACGCCGCCGATACGTATCTCTCGCGCTTGATCCGGAAAAAATTCAAGGTCGCGGTCTGCGAACAAACGGAAGATCCCGCCGAGGCCAAAAAACGCGGCGGCAAATCCGTCGTGGCGCGCGACGTGGTTCGCTTGGTCACGCCCGGCACGTTGACCGAAGAAACCCTGCTCGATGCCCGGCGGCACAACTATCTCGCCGCTTTGGCGCGGACCGGTACGGACCTTGCGCTGGCATGGCTTGATCTCTCGACCGGCGAGTTTCTGGTGCAAGCCCTTGATGGGCGCAATCTTGAGCCCGATCTTGCCCGGCTCGATCCTGGGGAACTCCTGGTCCCGGAAGCGATCCTTGGCGACGACCCGCTGGCCCAGGCGCTGCGCGACTGGCAGCACATCGTCACGCCGTTGCCGCGTGGCGCGGCGGAATCGACGGCGATGGCGCGGCGCCTCGCGGGCCATTACGGGGTGGCGACGCTCGATGCGTTCGGCGATTTCACGCGGGCCGAGGTCGCGGCGCTGGGCACCGTGTTCGACTATGTCGACCTCACCCAGCGCGGCAAGCTACCGGCGCTGCGCCCGCCCGCATCGGTCCAAGCGGCGCAGTTATTGTCGATCGACGCCGCGACGCGGCGCAATCTCGAACTCACCCGAACATTGTCCGGCGAGCGCGACGGGAGTTTGCTCGCGGTGATCGACCGCACCGTCACCGGTGGCGGCGCGCGGTTGTTGGCCGAACGTCTTGCGGCGCCCGCGACCGACCCTGTGGTGATTCGCGATCGCCTCGACCTCGTTCAGTTCTTTGTCGAGGACAACGCGCGCCGCGAGGGTTTGCGCGCGTTGCTCAAGGAAACGCCGGATATCGCCCGCGCCCTGGCCCGCCTGTCGCTTGGCCGTGGCGGGCCGCGCGATTTGGCGGCGGTGCGGGACGGCCTTGCCGCCGCGGAAAAAGCGAACGATCTCCTGACCCCCGATGACCCGCCGGCGCCGCTGACGGCCCTGCGCACGCCGCTCCACGGTCACACCGACCTTGTGGGGGTACTTGCTGCCGCGCTGGGCGACGACCTGCCGCATCTGGCGCGCGACGGCGGGTTTATCGCCAAGGGGTACGACGCGGCGTTGGACGAGCTGCGCACATTGCGCGACGAGAGCCGCCGTCATACCGCGTCGTTGCAAGCGCGCTATGCCGAAGAGACCGGCATCACCGGCCTCAAGATCAAACACAACAACGTGCTGGGCTACTTCATCGAGGTCACGCCCACCCACGCCGACAAGTTGGCCAAGGATTTGCCCGAGGCGGTGCGCGCACCGTTCATTCATCGCCAAACGCTGGCCAGCGCGGTGCGCTACACGACCACAGAACTGGGCGACCTTGCCGAAAAGATTTCCAGCGCCGCGGATCGCGCGCTTGCGCTGGAGCAGACGTTGTTCGACACGCTGTCGGCCCAAACATTGGCGGTGGCGGACGCCATCGGCGCCGCGGCCGCGGCGTTGGCGGCCCTCGATGTGGCGGCGGCGTTGGCCGAGCTCGCGGCCACGCGGCGCTACGTCCGGCCGCAGGTCGACGACAGTCGCCTCTTCAATGTCGTTGGCGGGCGCCACCCGGTGGTCGAGGACGCGCAAGCCCGCGCCAACGATCCGGCATTCGTCGCCAACGATTGCGACCTCGGCGACGACGGCCAAGTGTGGCTTGTCACCGGCCCCAACATGGCGGGCAAAAGTACCTTCCTGCGGCAGAACGCGTTGATCGTCATCCTCGCGCAAATGGGATCGTACGTGCCGGCGACATCCGCGCAGATCGGCGTTGTCGACCGCTTGTTCAGTCGTGTGGGGGCGGCCGACGATTTGGCGCGCGGTCGCTCGACCTTCATGGTCGAGATGGTCGAGACGGCGGCGATCCTCAACCGCGCGACCGAACGATCGCTGGTCATTCTTGACGAGATCGGCCGCGGCACCGCGACGTTCGATGGGTTGTCGATCGCGTGGGCCGCCATCGAGCATCTTCACGACATCAATCTATGCCGGTCGTTGTTTGCGACGCATTACCATGAACTCACGGTGCTCGCGAACAAGCTGCCGCGGCTTTCGACCCATGCGATGCGCATCAAAGAGTGGAAAGGCGACATCGTCTTTCTGCATGAGGTCATCGCAGGATCGGCCGACCGCTCCTACGGCATCGCGGTGGCCAAGCTTGCCGGCCTACCGGCCCAGGTCATTCGGCGCGCCGATGAGATTCTCAAGGCCCTCGAAGCCAGCGAACAGGGCAGTGCGGTGGCGCGATTGGCCGACGACCTGCCGCTTTTTGCCGCCACCATGGATCAATCCGAGGGTGCCGCCGCAGCCGCCGAAGCGTCCCCTTTGGCGGCGGCGTTGGACGACATCGTGCCCGACGACCTCACCCCGCGTGAGGCGCTGGAGGCGCTGTATAGGCTCAAGGCCCTTTCCCGCGAGCCCTAGCGTCCTTGCCCCGGTGCGTGTTGGGCGCCTAGATTCAACCTCCCTTCTGTTTTCCTGAGAATTCAATGCTATGGCGGGACGGGTCGCGCTGACGCGCCCATGGGCTTTTGTTGTGCTGACGGTGGCGATGGCCATTGCCGCCGGCAATCCCGTGGTCGGGCGCGCCGTCATCGCCGAGGTGCCCCCGGTGGCGCTGACGTTCTGGCGCTTCGTGGCCGCGGTGGCGGTGTTGGCCCTTTTCGGGGCGGTGCCGCTCTGGCGCCAGCGCCATCTGTTCACGCGCCATTGGAAAATGATGCTGGCGATGGGTGCGCCCGGGATCGCGGGCTACAACGCGTTTCTCTATCTCGGGGTGCAGACCACAACGGCGATCAACGCGGCCTTGATCACGGCCACGGTGCCGGTCGTCGTGGTGGCGATGATCGCGGTCGTGCACCGCGAACGCATCGGCGCGATGCTCGCCCTGGGGATGGCGATCGGCTTGGTCGGCGTGGTGGTCACGGTGATGCGCGGCGATCTCGGCGTCTTGTTGAACCTGGCCTTCGTGCCGGGCGATCTCTTGATGCTGGTCGCGGTGTTCGGGTTCTCGTTCTATTCGCTGCTTCTGCGCAACTTGCCCAAAGGCTTGCATCCCGTCGCCTTCATGTTGGTCATCCACACCATCGCGCTGGTCACCATGGTGCCGTTCTACGCCTGGGAGATCGGCGCCGGCATTTCCTTTGTGCCCACCACAGCCGCAGTGGGCGCGATCTTGTATGTCGGCGTGATGGCCACGGCGGTATCGTTCTCGATGTACAACTGGGCGGTGTCGGCGGTCGGTGTGGGGGCGGCATCGCAGTTCGTTTACCTGACGCCGGTCTTTGCCAGCTTGATGGCGGTGGCGTTTTTGGGCGAAACGTTTCAGGGTTTCCACCTCGCCGGGGTCGTTCTCATCTTTGGCGGCATCTATGTCGCCACACGGCGCGCGGCCAAACCCAAACCAAGCGCTGCCGCATGAACGTGCGCAAGCTGTTTGCGTTCCTGATCAATCCCTACGTCATCTTGACGCTGGTGATGCTCGCCGGCGCCGGTAACGCGGTGGTGGCGCGCGCCACCGTCGGCGAAATGCCGCCGCTTGCGTTGTCGTTTTGGCGCTGGGTGACGGCACTGATCATCGTTTTTCCGATCGGCGCGCGCGCGATGTTTCAGCAACGTCGCGAACTCATGGCCGAATGGAAGATCGTCGTAACGATCGGCGCCATCGCGGTCGCCGCGTTCAACACGCTGATCTACCTCGGGGTCCAGCACACCACGGCACTGAACGCCTCGCTTGTGCTTTCGGTGATTCCGGTGGTGACCGTCGGCATGTCGTGGCTGTTGTTGCGCGAGCGCGCCAGTCCCCGTTTGATGATTGGGCTGGTCGCCGGATTGATCGGCGTCTTGGTGATCATCGCCCGGGGGGATGTCGGCCTCTTGCTGACGCTCAATTTCAACAGCGGCGACCTCTTGGTCTTCGGGTCGATCTTTTGTTGGGCCGGCTATTCGATCCTGTTGGGTCGCTTGCCGCCTGGCTTGCGGCCGGAGGGTCTGTTGCTGGCCATGGTGATCATCGGGGTGATCATGTTGGCGCCGTTCTATGCCTGGGAGGTGGCTGCCGGCGCGCGCATGGTAATCTCCTTGCCCAATATCATGGGCGTCCTCTACCTCGGCGCCTTTTCCTCGGTCTTCGCGTACGTTCTGTGGAACTACAGCGTCAGCAAGGTCGGCGCCAACGTGGCCAGCCAATTCACCTACCTGAACCCGGCCTTCGGCGGCTCGTTGGCGATCTTGCTGCTGGGCGAATCGGTGCAGCTCTACCATGCCGGCGTGTTGCTGATCTTCTTGGGGATCTATCTCGCCACCACGACGGGCCGCCGCCATCCGGCGCCAACCCCAGGGAGCCGGCCGTGAGCCCGTCCGTCTCACCGCTGCGCGCCTTCGCGACCTCGCCCTATGTCTTGCTGACGCTGTGTTTCTTGTTTTGGTCGGGCAATTCGGTGTTTGCGCGCGGCGCGGCCGAGGTCATGCCGCCGATGAACCTCGCGTTCCTGCGCTGGGGTGTTGGGATCGTCGTGCTGTTTCCGTTTGCCGCCCCGGCATTGTGGCGCGAACGCGCGATCTATCGCCGCCACTGGAAGATCTTTTTGCTCATCGCCCTCACCGGCGTGACCGGGTTCAACTCGCTGATCTATCACGCGGTGCAACACACCACCGCCATCCATGCGACGTTGATCACCGCGGCGGTGCCGGCGGCCAGTGTCATCGCCTCGTGGTTGGCCTATCGCGAAACGATATCCTGGCGCACGGCGTTGGCGATGGTGGTCGCTTTTGTCGGAGTCGTGGTGGTGATTTCCAACGGCGATTTCGCGGTGTTCGCGTCGTTTGCGTTCAACGTCGGCGATTTGATCGCGGTGCTGGCGGTGATTTCGTGGACGGTCTATTCGGTCGGCCTGCGGGCCATGCCGCGCGATGTGAACCCGATGGGGTTCTTGCTCGGGGTCATGATTCTGGGGTGGCTCTTTCTGGTGCCGTTTTACGTCTATGACGTCGCGACCGGTACCCGCGCCGCGCTGACCCTCGGCAACGTGGCGGGCGTGGTCTATCTCGGCGTCTTCGCCTCGGTGGTGGCCTTCGCGTTTTTCAATTACGGCGTCGCGCGGCTGGGTGCGAACCGCGCCAACGTGTTCAATTACCTTGCCCCGATCTTTGCCGGGGTGCTGGCTGTTGCCTTCCTTGGCGAAACGCTGGAATGGTTCCACGGCGTCAGCATCGTGCTGATCTTCGGCGGTATTTACTTGGCGCAACAAGGCCGGCGTCCGGCAACCCAACCGGTGAAGACCTCATGAGCCAAGCGCGTAATGCCGTCTTGCTGCCTTACATTCTATTGCTGCTGGCGACGCTTTTTTGGTCGGGCAACAACATCGTGGCCCGCGTCACCGTGCAAGAAGTGCCGCCGTTTTCGCTCACGTTTTGGCGGGTGTTTCTCGCACTTCTGATGCTGACACCCTTCGCGTTGCCCGGCGTGATCCGGCAATGGTCTGTGGTCAAACAGCATTGGAAGATGATCACGTTTCTGGGCCTTTTGGGCGTGCCGACGTTTAACCTGCTGCTCAACTCGGCGGTTCAATACACCACCGCGGTGAACGCGTCGCTGATCAATGGCGGCACACCGGCGCTGACCGTGCTGCTGGCTTTCCTGTTGTTTCGCGAGGGCTTCGGGTGGCGCATGGTGGTGGGGATGATCATCGCGTTCGGCGGCATCACCGCCATCGTCATCCAGGGCGACCTCGGGGTCTTGCGCGCGTTTTCGTTCAACCCCGGCGATCTCTTGATGCTGCCCGCGATCGCATCTTGGGCGGTTTACACGTTGGGGCTGCGCTTTAAACCGGCGGGGCTCGACGGCTTGCCGTTTTTGATGCTCATGATGGTGGTCAGCATGCCGGTGTTGGCGGCGTTCTACGCGGTCGATTTGGTCGGCGGGCGAACCTTTACGCTCACCACCAACAACGCGCTATCGATCGGCTATATCGCGTTGTTCCCGGCGCTGCTGGCCTTCGCGTTTTGGAACCGTGGCATCGCCGCCGTCGGTGCGGCGCGCGGCGTGCAGCTGCAATACCTCATGCCGGTGTGGGGCGCGCTGGGTGGCGTGTTCTTTCTCAGCGAACCCTTCCGCTCGTATCACCTCGTCGGGATCGTGCTGATCTTCGCGGGCGTCTTTCTTGCGACGCGCCGCCCCAGGCCTGCGTCCTAGCTGTCGTAGAGCACCACGCTGCGGATCGATTTCCCGGCGTGCATCAAATCAAACGCGTTGTTGATTTCGCCCAGCGGCATGGTGTGGGTGATCAGCGGATCGATCTCGATTTTGCCGTCCATGTACCAGTCGACGATCTTGGGCACGTCGGTACGTCCCTTGGCCCCGCCAAAGGCGCTACCGCGCCACACGCGACCCGTCACCAGTTGGAACGGGCGCGTGGCGATCTCCGCACCGGCCGGCGCCACGCCGATGATGACGCTTTCGCCCCAACCCTTGTGACAGCACTCCAACGCATCGCGCATCACACCGGTATTGCCGATGCACTCGAAGCTGTAATCGGCGCCGCCTTTGGTCAGGTCGACCAGGTAGGGCACCAGATCGCCGTCGATCTCTTTGGGGTTGACGAAGTGGGTCATGCCGAAGCGCTCGGCCATTTCCTTGCGCGCGGGGTTGATGTCGACCCCGACGATCATGTCGGCCCCCACGAGGCGCGCGCCCTGGATGACGTTAAGGCCGATGCCGCCCAAGCCGAACACCACGACGTTGGAACCGGGCTCGACCTTGGCGGTATTCACCACCGCGCCGATACCGGTGGTGACGCCACAGCCGATGTAACAGACCTTATCGAACGGCGCGTCCTCGCGAATTTTCGCCACCGCGATTTCGGGCAGCACCGTGTAGTTGGCGAAGGTCGAGGTGCCCATGTAATGCAGGATCGGTTCCTTGCCGAGACGAAAGCGGCTGGTGCCGTCGGGCATCAGCCCCCGGCCCTGGGTTTCGCGAATGGCTTGGCATAGGTTGGTGCGCCCCGACAGGCAGTATTCGCACTGGCGGCATTCCGGCGTGTAAAGCGGGATCACGTGGTCGCCCTTTTTGACGCTGGTAACGCCGGGCCCGGTATCGACCACGACGCCGGCGCCTTCGTGTCCCAAAATCGCGGGGAACAAGCCTTCGGGATCGGCGCCCGACAAGGTGAACTCGTCGGTGTGGCAAATCCCGGTGGCGCGCACTTCGATCAGCACCTCGCCCGCTTTGGGGCCTTCAAGGTGCACGGTTTCGATCGAGAGCGGTTTGCCTGCTTCGAACGCGACGGCGGCTTTGACGTCCATGGTGTCCTCCCTTTATTGACCGGCAAGTGTAGCGGCGCCGCGCGTCGCTTCAACTCCCCTTGGCATCGCCGGGGCTGCGGGCGACGGCGGCATTGGCGAGGGCCAAACCCATGGTCATCAGGGCGACCGCGCCCCACACCCAGGCGCTCGGTCGTTCGCCGAACAACGCAAAGCCCCAACCGATGCCGCACGCGACAATGACGTAGGAGATTTGCGAGAAGAACACCGGCCCGGCGCGCCGGATGACCTCGTAAAGACAGAAGAACCCGACGGCTTGCGCGATCGCGGCCCACAACACGCCGGTCAGCGCGGCCGGGGTTTGCCAGAACACCACGAGGTCGCCGCTTAATGCCGTGATCGGCAACATGACGATGGCGCCGCCCAGCAACACCGAGCCGCCGAGCGTCAGGGAGTCTGCTTCCGGCGGTCTTAGCGTCGCGACGATCAGGTTGTTGGTCGCCGCCGAAATCGGCGCGATCAGGGCCGGCAGTATCCAGATCGCGGTGCTCGCATCCGGCAGGCTGCCTTGTGGAATCACGATCAACAGCACGCCGCCCAGGCCAAGAAGAATGGCGGCAAGGCTCAACCAGCGCAGCCGTTCGACCCGCAGGATGAACGCGAAGGTATAGGTCAGCGACGGGATCAACGTCATGGTCAGCGTCAACACCGAGGCCGGCAGCTCGTCGGCCACCAACGCCAGCACGCCCGTGGGGATCAGCATCCCGAACGAGGCGGAACCGACATAGTGGGCGATCGCGCGCTTGCTCGTGTTGGGCCGTCGCCAGCGCAACGCATGAAGGCCGAAGACCAACACCGCGCCGAGCAGCGACTGCCAGAACAAATACGCCAGAACCGGAAAGCCCGTGTCGGCGACGATTTTGTTGGCGGCAAACATGCTGCCGTAACCGGCGCCGCCCAACAAAAGAAGGGCGGTGGCAAACAAAATGTTTGGGCTCATGGGGTGCCGGTGTCTTTCGGGGCAGACCGGTTTGCAAGATTGGCCAAGACCAGACCCACGACCATCGCGACGACCGCGCCCCAAACCCACGGGCTCGGTCGCTCACCGAACAACAACAACGCCCACGCCAAGCCCGACAACACGATGATGTAGGAGGCTTGCGAGAAAAACACCGGCCCGGCCCGGCGGATGACTTCATAGAGCGCGTAGTAACCCACGACCTGGACAGCCGCAGC
>CALJDF010000132.1 GCA_938023835.1 uncultured Alphaproteobacteria bacterium | reverse complement strand
CGTTGGCGAGCTTTTCCCACATCGTGCGCCCGGCCGGACCACGGATATCCTCCATGATGTCGCCCAAGCGGTCCGGGTCGAGGAACTTGGACAAGAGCCGCTCGGTGCCCTCAAAGCTGCCGACCAGCGAGCCGCCGCCGGAGAACGAGTTGACGAATTCTCGGAACAGCTCTTCGACCACGGCCGAACCGATGCTGCCCAAAGTGGCCATGGCCGAGGAAATCTCTTTGATCTCCTCATCGTCCATTTTGGCGAACAGGGTGCCGGCGCGTTCCTCGCCGACCGCAATCAGAATGACCGCGGCCTTTTGCGGCCCGCCCATGCTACGCAACGCCAGCCGCGCTTGGGTCCGATTCTTGGCCTCTTTGTGCGCGCGGGCTTGCTCGCCGGTCGTGCCATCCGCGACTTCTAGTTCTTCTTCTTCATCCGGCATCGCCATAGCGGTCAATCCTTGCCCGTCGGTTCGGGCGCATAACGCAATCCTGACGGCTACCATGCAAATCCCTGTCCAGCCGGAAAGCCCTGTTCTTCGCAGAATTCCCGCAGATTCGATGGCGGTGGGCGATCCATAGGCGGCGGAAGGATGCGTTGCTAGGCAAATCTCGCCTATCGTCGACCCATAGCCACCAACGCGATCGGCCCCGCCGCATGGACTTGGATATCCCGTTTATCATCGGCCACCGCGGCGCAAGCGGCGAGGCGCCGGAGGATACGGTGGCGGCCGTGATGCGCGCCCACGACTTAGGATGCCGATGGGTCGAGATCGATGTGCAGCTGTCGGCCGACGGTGTTCCGATGGTGATCCACGATCATACGCTGGCCCGCACCACGAATGGTTGTGGGCCGGTGCGCGCGATGACCGCCCACGACCTCACGGCACTGGATGCCGGGAGTTGGTTTGCGCCGGCGTTTTCCGATCAACGCGTGCCCACCCTCGCCACGATGCTGCAAACATGTCGGGACCTCGACCTCGGCCTCAATATCGAGCTCAAACCGTCACCGGGTGCCGACGAAGAAACCGCGCGCGCCGTTGCCGCCGCCGTCAAGGCGCGCGTCCCATCGCTGCTGGTCAGCAGCTTTTCGCATCTGGCGCTGGCCGCGTTTCACGGTACGGCGCCCGATATCGCTTTGGGCGCTTTGTTCAAGGCGCCGCCGAACGAGGACCAACTCCAGGCGCTCGGCCTTCCCCTTTACTCGGTTCATGTTGGGGCCCAGACGCTCCGCCACGCCGATGTCGTTCGCTTGTTGGCGGCGGGATATCGCGTCTTGTCGTACACGGTGAACGATCCGGAACAGGCGCAACGCCTAAAAGACTGGGGCGTCACCGCGATCTTCACCGACTTTCCGGGGCGCTTCGCGGACCACGACGCGCGCTAGAACCGCGTTGCCCTGAGCACCGACGCAGCGTAGGTTTTCCCGCGATGCCATCGATGCGGACCCTCGTCAAACTGATCGGCTTGCTCCTCGTCGGATTGGCCTTGGTCTTTGTGGGCCTTCGGGTCGCCACCTACGTCGAGGATCTTGGCCGCGCCGCGGCCATGCCGGGAACCTGGGGGGCGGTTGCCCTGTCGGCGCTGCTCTACGGTCTCTTAAGCCTCCTGTTGGTTCTTGGATGGCGCGTCATTCTGGGCGGGATCAACGCCGGATTTGCCGTTAGCTACTGGGATTCGTTCGAGGTCTATGGACGCTCGCAGATCGCCAAATACGTGCCAGGGAACATCTTTCATTTCTTCGGCCGCCAACTCTTGGGCCGCGACAAAGGGTGGCGGCAGACCGCGATCGCCCTGGCATCGGTCGTCGAGACCCTGCTTCTTGGATCCAGCGCGGCAGCCCTGGTCTTGCTCTTTGGGGCCCTGAACCGGCCCGCGCTTTTCGATGTCGTGCCGCCGCTGGTGCTGGCCCTAGGCGTTGTGGTGGCCGTTGCGGCGCCCCTGATCCTCTTGCGCCATGGGGCGCGGTTGCCTGGATTGCGCCGTCTCACAGGCCTTCGCGATGCCGAGTCTTTAGGGCGTGGTCCCGCCGTGTGGCGCGCCTTCATGATCTACACGGTGTTCTTTTTGGCGACGGCGGCGGTCTACTGGGTGCTGATCGATCTTGTGGTGGGCGAGGCATCCGTCGATCTCTTACCGGGTGTCGCCACGGCCTTCGTGTCCGGCTGGCTGTTAGGCAACATGACACCCAGCGCCCCGGGCGGCATTGGTGTCCGTGAGGCGGTCATGCTGCCACAACTTTCAGCGTTGCTCGGCGAGCCCCAAGCTGTCGTCATCGTCATCATGTTCCGGCTCGTCACCATCGGTGGCGACGTTCTGTTCTTCCTGGCCGCAACGGCGCTTGCCGCACAACGCGCAACCGGCGGCGCGCGATGATCCGTTTTATCTATGAGGGGTTGCCGCGCTACTGGGGGCAAGTGATACGCGTTCTTCGCTTTGGCCTGCGGTCGGTCGGGCTGCTCGCTTGGCTCGAGCGGCATCGCGCCAACCCTTTCCTCTTCTACATCCGATGTCTGTTCTGCTTCCACGACATCGAGGATATGGCGCACCTCGATGTGCCGTTCTGGTGCTTCCGCGCGTCCCGCCGTATCGATGCGTTCCTCAAGGCACGGAACGGCGCCCGAGTGTTTGAGTACGGCTCCGGCGCAAGTTCGCTGTGGTTGGCGCGGCGCGCGGGGCATGTCACCAGCGTCGACCATGACGAACACTGGAGCAACGTGGTGCACGGCCTCGCATCGGGGTTGTCGAATCTCGACCTGCAAACCCGCCCATCAACCGGGCGCGACGTGGACGCGCGTCACCGCTCCGGCGAGCCATTGTGGCGTGGCCACGGATTCGACGCTTACGTCGATGCCATCAAACAAGCAGGTGGCCCGTTCGATCTCATCGCTATCGATGGGCGCTGTCGCGCAGATTGTCTCAGAGTGGCGCTACCGTATCTCAAGCCCGACGGACTTATGGTGTTCGACAACGCTTATAGGCCCCGCTATCTCGCCGCGATCGGGGAGTCGGGACTGCAAATACGAAGATATCGAGGGGCTGTACCCGGCCTGCCGTTCCCGGAAGAGACCATGCTCATGGCCCGCGAGGCGGCGGCGGCATGGCTGCGCTGAAGCGGCGCAAGCGTGACGCAAGGCCGCGATCAATTAGCCCTGGAAGAGCGAGAGGATAATCCCTGGTGATGCGTTGGCGATCGAGAGCGACTGAACGCCCAACTGCTGTTGGACCTGCAGCGCGGTCAGGCTAGCGGCTTCTTCGGCCATATCCGCATCGACGAGATTGCCAAGTCCGGCAGTCAGGATGTCGATGAGCGATGTCGTGAACTCGGTTTGCACCTCGATCCTATTCGCCGTCGACCCGAGCGAGGCCAATTTGTCCGAAACGCTGGTTATCGCGGAATCGATCGAGGTTAGCGCGGTTGCCGCGCCGGCGCTGGTGGTGAGATCCACCGAGGCGATGCCCAGCGTGGAGGTGTCCATGCTCTGCGCACTGACGGAGATGATGCTGCCTTCGACCGTGCTGAGAACGCTCGTCGTCGTCGCGCCAGAAGCGATGAGGTTGACCGAATTGAACTCGGCAGTCGCGACGATGGTGGAAATCTGATCGCGTAATGCCGTGAAGTCGCTGTTCAATGCCGTTCGCGACGCGGAGTCGAGGCCGGCTTGGTTGGCCTGAACCACCTTCGCTTTCATCTCGATCAGAAGGTTGGCAATCGCCTTGCCGGCGGAAATCGCAACGTTGGCGGTCGCTTCGCCATTGGCCAGTGCGGTTTTGACCGCCTTGGTTCCGGCGATATCACCGCGCAGCCGCTGTGCAATCTGAAAAGTCGCAGCATCTTCTTTGGGACCATTGACCTTCAGGCCCGTGGTGATGCGCAATTGCGTGGTCTGCAGCCGCTTGTTCGTTGAGTTCAGCTGCTCCAGCGCGGTCATTGCGCCGACGTTCGTGAGGATCGAAAGGCCTTGTACCATGGCGTCCGCTCATTCAATTCGAATGTACCGTTGGGCCACGCGGCGTTCTGCTCAGGTCGCAAACCAACGCCGATCAGTTAGGACGCAAGAGCGTTAAGAAACGGTAAACCTCGGCGGGATCGAGGTGGCGCCGGCCGTGGCGCCGACTAGGCGTTGGATCGGCGGGATTCCCAGGCCGCGGCAACGGCGTCGCCGTCGACGACATCGGCAAAATAGAGGTCCATCGTTTCGAGCGATGCCGCTTTGAGGTGCTGGTGCCGACCACGCGAGGCAACCCCATCGCGGGGAACGACAATGCGGTAGTCGCGCATTTGGCCATCGCGAACCGTGGACTCGACACATGTCTGGGTCGCTGTCCCGGTGACCACAAGTGTGCGGACATGATTCGTCCGCAGCAGGGTCTCCAATCGGGTGTCGACAAAACCGCTATAGCGGTGCTTGGTCACAATCTGTTCGTCCGGCAGCGGCGCGAGTTCATCCAACTGCGCGGCTCCCCAGGTGCCCGGTTGCGTCAGGCGGCTGACCTTTTGCTTTTCGCTGACGAGGCCACGGTGGCCGCCGGCGCGGGCGGTTGCCAAATTGGTGCCCTGGATATGGACCACCAGTGATCCTGCCGCGCGCGCCGCTGCCAACAGCGTCGCGATCGTGGCAATGGTCGGTGGGAAGTCGCCAAGGTCTTCGCCGTGCTCGCCCATGACGCCTTTCGGATGACAGAAGTCGTTTTGCATATCGACAATCACAAGCGCGGTGTGGCGCGGGTCAACCAATGCGTCGAAATCCTGCGGCGCTCTGGCGGCCTTGGCGGTCGGCATCCAGCTTCGTGGCGCGTCACGGTCGACGTCCGCCCAGATTGCCAAAATGTCGTCAACCGTCGGGGTTTCGCCGAACAGCCGACCGATATCGTCGAGCGCCTCGGTATGGCGTTCGGGTGACGAATAGGCGGCGTCTTCCGGCACGACGACGAAGTAGTTCCGGAAGAACGCATCGCGCACCGTCGACTCCACACAAACATCGGTGCTGGTGCCGGTGACGATGATGTTGTCGATTGCGTTACTGCGCAGGTAGAGATCGATCGGTGAGTCCCAAAACGCACTGTAGCGATGCTTTGTAACAACGATTTCGTTATCGGCCTCTTTGGGCTGGAGTGCCCCGTACCAGTCCGCGCCGAACGTTCCGGCCAGACAGCTTCCCGACGTCCGACCTGGTCTGTTGAGCACCTCGGCCATTGGGTCGCCCATCACGATGTCGTCGTAGTGCGCGCGCACCCACAGGATCAGCATTTTTTGGTGCCGCGCCTGCGCCACCAACGCCTCGATGCGCGCCGCGACGCCGGGCATGCGCGATAGATCGGCGCCCCGCTTTCCGTAAAACCCGTCTGCGAGGCAAAAGTCGTTCTGCATGTCGATCACGACCAGTGCGGTGTTTCGCGGGTCGACTTTTTCGGCCAAGGGGCGCTGTCTGGCCTTCGCCACGGCAGGGGCGGTGGCGGTCATTCTTCGACGTCTGCCGGTTCGGCGTCTTCGCCATCCGCTTCGCCGAAGGCTTGTTCGTATTCTGTGATTTCGTCCTTTTTCTTCGGCTCCAGGATCGTCCCGACCAGATTGGCGCCTTCCAAGCTGACGTCCTGCATCATGGTGCGAAACAAATCTGCTCCCAGGAGGTCAGCGCCGCTGAGGTCGGTCTTGCGGATTTGCCCGGTCTTTTCGCCGTCGGGCCCGGTGAGTTCGATCGGGCTGAGGTCGGCATAGGTCAGAACGCATTGCTTGGCCGAAACCCCTTTTAGATTGGCACCGCGCATGATCGCCCGAAGGAAGTTGGCCCCGTTGAGATTGGCGCCGGACAGATCAATCAGTTCGATCATCCCATCCGACAGGTCTGCGCCGTTCAAGTTGCAATCCTTGAGGTTGGCGCCGCTCAGGTAGACGTGCCGCAGGTCTTCATGGCTCAGGTCGTGACCCGAAAGGTCGGCCCGCGTTCCCTCGCTACCATCGGAGTCCACCCACAGGGCGTGATCGCGAAGGGCTTGCTGAACATCGACGGCAAGGCGGGCGGTGCCGTAGGACACTTTTGCGTCGGTAAGGTCGGCCGAGGTCAGATCGACGCCGGACAGCAATGCCCCTTGCATGTTGGCGCCTTGAATCCGCGCCTGATCCAGATTGGCGTTAGCGAGGTTGGCACCGGTCAGGTTGGCGTTCTTGAGTTGGGCTGAAGACAGGTTGGCGCCACTGAGGTCTGCGCCGGTCAGGTCGACTTCGTCCATACCGACACGCGTCAGGTTGGCATTCTTGATGCTCGCTCGCGCCATTCGGGCGCGCTTAAGCTTGGTCTCCTCGAGGTTGGCTTCGTCGAGATTGGCGCCCGTCAGGTCGACGACATCACCGCGGGTTTCATTGGTATCGATCATCGTGCCGGCACGTAGGTCGGCTTCGGAGAGGTTCGCCCGCTGGAGTTTGGTGCCGTGAAGCACCGCGCCCCGCAAGTCTGCGCGCGACAGATTGGCGCCGCGCAAATCCGCAAACGACAGGTCGGCACAGAAAAGATCGGCAAGGCTCAGGTCGGCGTCGGTTAGCACGCAATAGCTTAGATCTGCGCCGGCCAGGATTGCGCCTTGCAACACGATGTTGGGAAGCTTGAGGCCGCGTAACGGGGCGTTCTTGAGCGTGGCTCGTTGACCCAAATTGAAGCAGCCCGCCACGAAATGGTGGTGCTTCTTCAGGATGTCGACGAGTTCTTCTGGGGTCATAGGCTCTCCGCATGCATCAACCATGCCGCGCCAATCCCCAAAAACGGCGCGTCGCAGACGCAACACAATGCGTCGGAGCCTACGGGCGACCGGGGCCGTCGGTCAAATCATGACCCACCGGTCGTTTTCGCGGGTCGGTGTGCGCCGCTATAGCACTTGCTGCGGGCGGCCCCCTGCGGATCCCTGATTGACCAAAAAGGCTTCGGCTCGTTCCATGAAGTCTGAAACCAAATGGGCAAAACGGGCGGGTTGGTCGGCCTCAAGACTATGCGCGCCGTCGTAAACGTAGATCAGATGAGACCGTGGAATTTCGCGTTTCAACAATTGAACGGCCTCTTCGGGAACCCGGCCGTCTCGGGTGCCATGCATGATCAAGGTCAGGCATTCGATCTTGCCGAGCTGCCCGGCGAGCGCGGAGTCGAAGCTGGTGTCGCCGTGGTAATGCGCCAGCATGGCGTGGTTCTTGGCCAGAGCGTCTTCGGATTTGGTTTCGGTGGGAACCCGGTCGGGGTAGGCGTACATCTGCTGCTTGCGAATTTCAGGGTCCAAACTCGGTGCGGGCACCGAATCGGGTCGAAACCCGGCGGGGTTCTCCAAGCAAAGTTGCCCGACCTTGTCGGGGTGGAGGGTTGCTACCCAAGCCGCAAGCCAGCCGCCAAACGAAAGCCCGATAATATCCGCTGCCTCGCCGATCTCTTTATCGATGAAATCCGCAACGAGGTCGGCGAGCGCTTCCATCGAATCGATTCCGTCGATTGCCGATGTGCCGTCGAATCCGGGTAAAACCGGCATATAGAGGGTGACGTTTTCGGCGAGCGCCTCGAGCCCGTCATTAGGGCGTACGCCGCCGGCGCCATGCAGGTGGATGAGGGGACGACCGCTGCCGCCGGTGAAGTATTTGACCGACCCTTTGGCGAGCTTGCTGCTTTTCTCTTTGAACATAGGTCCTCCCAGTTTGTGTTATTCGGCGGCCTGCGCGGGATCGCTGTCTTCGCCGAGAGATCGAACGGCTGGGAAGACGATATCGCGTAGATAGTCGAGTGTTCGGGTAACGTGATGATCGGCGATGTTCCCGATCTTGACGCTAAGGTTCATACGGCCATTGCCGAGTTCCCCGTGAATACGGCGGATTTGATCGATCGCCATTTCGGGCGTCCCGCAGACGATCAAGCCACGCTCGACACGTTCGTCAAACGAGACCTCGCGCTGCACCGCCGTCTTCTTGGCGAACTTTTCGGCAGCGCCGGCATCCTTGAAATAGCGGGTCTTCTGAACGACCAGCTGCTGGGCGGTCCGAATGCCGCCGCCGAGAACACCGAAGAAATACTTCTGACCGTTTTGAAGGATTTCCTTGGCCTCCTCGTAGGTCGGCGCGATGCAGCAGTTCATCCCGATCATAATGTCGTCGGCTGTCGGCACCCATCCGCATTCTTTGGCACGATCGCGGTAGACCCGGATTTGGTTTCGCG
>CALJDF010000131.1 GCA_938023835.1 uncultured Alphaproteobacteria bacterium | reverse complement strand
TATGTCTGGCTCGATGCGCTGACCAATTACATCACCGGGGTTGGCTATCCCGATACCGAGAGCGAGGCGTTCCAGCGCTATTGGCCGGCCGATGTTCATGTCATCGGCAAGGACATCGTGCGCTTTCATACGGTCTATTGGCCGGCATTCTTGATGGCCGCGGGGATCGAATTGCCCAAGCGCGTGTTTTGCCACGGCTTCCTCAATATCGAGGGCGAAAAAATGTCCAAGTCGCTGGGCAATGTGCTGGCGCCGCGCGACATGATCGGCCGCTATGGGTTGGACCAAATGCGGTATTTCCTTCTGCGCGAGGTGCCGTTCGGCCAGGACGGGAGCTTTTCGCACGAGTCGATCGTCAACCGGATCAACAGCGATTTGGCCAACGATTTGGGCAACTTGGCGCAACGCATCTTGTCGATGATCAACAAGAACTGCGACGGCGCGGTGCCGACGCCCGGGCCGCTGACCGACGCGGACACGGCGTTGCTCAATGCGGCGCTTGCGGCGTTGCCTGCGGCGCGGGACCTGCTGGATGCCGATCTTGCCTTCCACAATGCGTTGGCGGCGATCTGGAATGTCGTCGGCGATGCGAACCGCTATGTCGACGCGCAGGCGCCATGGACGCTGCGCAAGACCGATCCCGAGCGGATGGCAACGGTGCTTTACGTGGTGTCCGAGACGGTGCGCCGGTTGGCGATTTTGGTGCAGCCCTTCGTGCCGCAATCGGGCGCGGCGTTGTTGGATTTGCTCGCGGTCGACGCCGAGGCGCGTACCTTTGCGGCGCTTTCGGATGAGGATCGCTTGCAAGCGGGCACCGCGCTGCCCAAGCCGCAGGGGGTTTTCCCGCGCTATGTCGATGAGGCGCCGGCCTGATGCTGGTCGATAGCCACTGCCACCTGGACTTTGATGCGCTGTCGGAGGACCGCGCCGGAGTGCTGGCGCGCGCCCGCTCGGCTGGCGTCGGCGCGATGCTGACCATCGGGACGCACCGGGCCAACCATCAGGTCGTGAAGGACATCGCCGAGAGTGCCGAGGATATTTGGTGTTCGGTGGGCATTCATCCGCACGAGGCGGATTCGGATTCTCTGTTGGCGGAAGAGATCGTCACGTTGACCCAACATCCCAAGGTCGTCGGCATCGGCGAGACCGGGCTCGATTTCTATTACGACCATTCCGATCGCGCGCGGCAGGCCGAGAGTTTTCGCGCGCACTGCGTGGCCGGGCGCGAGACCGGGCTGCCGGTGATCGTGCATACCCGCAATGCCGATGGCGAGACCGCGACGATCCTAAAAGAAGAGTCCGGGGCAGGGGCGCTGCGTGGCGTGATCCACTGCTTTAGCGCGACGCGGGATTTCGCGACAACGGCGCTGGATCTGGGGTTCTATATCTCGCTGTCGGGTATCGTGACCTTCAAAAGCGCCGAGGATATACGGCAAACCGCCAAGGCGGTGCCCGAGGACCGGCTGTTGATCGAGACCGATGCGCCCTATCTCGCGCCGGTGCCAAAGCGCGGTAAGACCAACGAGCCCGCGTATGTTGCCTATACAGCGGCGTATGTGGCCGAACTGCGCGGGATGGCGGTTGAGGATTTGGCGGCCCTGACCACGGCGAACTTTTACCGCCTGTTCGATCGGGCGACGCCGCCGGCCCCGACGCCGGCACCCTAACCCGCGATGCAGGTTGTCATTCTGGGCTGTGGCACCGCCGGTGGGACACCCCGGATCGGTAACGATTGGGGCGCGTGCGATCCCGAGGAGCCGCGCAATCGGCGCTCGCGCGCCTCGGTTTTGCTGCGTGACGGCGACACGGACATCCTGATCGATGCCTCGCCCGATCTGCGCAAGCAAGGGCTTGATGCCAGGATCGAGCGTCTGGATGCCGTGCTATTCACCCATGCCCATGCCGATCATGCCCATGGGATCGACGATTTGCGCTTTATCGCCATTCGCAACGGCGGCCCCGTCGATGCCTGGGCCGACCCCGAGACCCTGGCGCAGCTGACGCAGCGCTTTGGCTATACCTTCGAGCAAGACGCGGACCGGCTTTATCCGCCCATTTTGAACGCCCATGAGATCGTTGGGCGGTTTTCGGTGGCGGGGACTGAGATTGTGCCGTTTCGCCAGAAACATGGGCCGATCGGGACGCTGGGGTTCAGGGTGGGGGCGGTGGCCTATTCCACCGATGTCCAGGCGCTTTCGGATGAGGCCTTCGCGGTGCTGGCCGGGGTTGATACCTGGATCGTGGACTGCCTACAGCATCGACCCCATCCGACGCACGCCCATCTGGAGCTGACGCTGTCTTGGATCGAACGTCTGAGGCCACGCCGCGCGGTGCTGACCCATATGAACACCTCGATGGACTACGGGAGCCTAGTGGACGAGCTGCCGAACGGCGTGGAACCGGCCTATGACGGCATGGTGCTGGATATCCCGTGACTCGTGTAAATCCAGAAGAAGGTCGGCTAACCCATTGTTACCGAATACAGATCAAAATTGTCATAATATATATTATGCGACAATATGATGGCACGACAATGGGACAAATGTGGTTGGCCGCTCCAGGAATCTGCCGGTTCAGATTATTCAGCCCCGCTCCGCCATGCGACTGCCGCGACTACATGCTCGTTCCACGTCGACCATGTAGTCGCGGGTGATCGGCACGGTATCGAGCCGTTTCGACAATTGCATCTGGAAGACAATGTTTGTACGCAGGCGAAAGCCGATCTCACTTAGCACCAGATAGAACTCCCACATGCGGCAAAAGCGCTCGTCATAGAGCAGAACGACCTCGGCCCGGCGCGCCATGAAACGCTCTCGACAATGGCGCAACGTTTCGGCTTAACCGGAGAATCTCAACATCGGTGACGACCAAGCCGCTACGCTCCGCCGCGGCAAAAGCCTCGGAAAGTGACGGTAAGTCGGCGCCTGGGAAGATGTACTTCCGGATGAAGGGATTAATCGGTGCAGGCGCGTCGGAGTAGCCGACGGAATGGACCAACGCCACACCATCATCGGTCAAGAGCTCGCCGAGCTTGAAAGAATTCTTTGTAGTTCCCCCGGCCGACATGTTCGAACATACCCACGGAGACGATCCGGTCATAGCGCCCGGTCTCATCACGATAGTCGCGTAGATGAAAACGAACGCGATCCGCAAGGCCGGCCTCTTGCGCCCGCCTCGAGCTGAGCTTGTGTTGTTCGGTGCTGAGCGCCACTCCCGTAACGTCGGCTTCCGAATGTCGGGCGATGTGGAGGCCGAGGCCACCCCAGCCCGAGCCAATATCGAGAAGCTTGAGTCCCGGGTCGTCGAGCAACAGTTTTGCCGTGATGTGGCGTTTCTTGTTTTCCTGTGCCGTCTCCAGGCTATCGGTCGGCGACATGAAATAGGCACACGAATATTGCCGGTCGTGATCCAAGAAGGTGTCGTAGAGCGCCGATGAGAGATCATAGTGGTGCGCGACATTGTGGCCGGGCCCTGCCGATCAGATTGTGCTGTTTCAGGCCCCGGCCGACACGATCGATTAAGGCAAGCAATGGTTGGCCAGCGACATTGTCGAAGTTGCGCGCCACCACATCGATGAAATCGTAGAGCGTGCCGTCCTCGATCGTCAGCCGCCCGTCCATATAGGCCTCGCCTACTGACAGGCTCGGTTGATGGCGAGCGAATACACAAGCCGCTTCGAGGTCAGGCGGATGGTGGCGCGTCGCGTGGTGTCGTCTCCGACAACATGGTGACGGCCGCGCGCATCGATGACGCAGAGGCTGCCAGCGCGGATAAACGATCTGAGTATCGAGATGAACATCGCAGACGCTCCGCTACGGCCGCTAATAGAGACAGGGCTCCACCGCGCGACAAACACCGCCATCCTACAACATTGACGCTCGGCGTAAGTGGACGCGGGACTAGCTTCAGAGTCGAGCTGCGATGAGACATCAGGCTAGCGACCGATGAACCCTTCCAGTTGTTCTTCTTCCTGCCGGCTCCCATAATCCCGTGCCATGACCCTGCCCCCAGCCGACGACCCAGCCCCCATCGACCAGCTCCTGGCGATCATGACCCGGTTGCGCGCGCGTGACGGCGGCTGTCCGTGGGATCTCGAGCAGACGTTCGAAACGATTGCGCCGTACACGATTGAGGAAGCCTACGAGGTGCGCGACGCGATCCAGCGTGGCGACCGGGCGGCGCTCAAGGACGAGTTGGGCGATTTGCTGTTCCAGGTCGTGTTTCACGCCCAAATGGCGGCCGAGGAAGATGCGTTTACCTTCGATGATGTGGTGGCGGCGATTTGCGACAAGATGATCCGCCGGCATCCGCACGTCTTTGGAAATGCCAATATTGCCAATGCGGAGGCCCAAACCGTCGCTTGGGAGCGGCAAAAGGCGGCGGAACGGACGGCCAAAGCGAATGGCGATGGTAGCGTATTGGGTGACGTGCCGCCTGCCCTGCCCGCCTTGCAGCGCGCCGAAAAGCTGCAAAAACGGGCAGCCCGGGTAGGTTTCGACTGGCCCGATCTGGCGCCGGTTCTCGCCAAATTGGACGAAGAACGGGCGGAATTGGATGAGGCCGTGGCGGGCGGCGATCCTGGCCGCATGGCTGATGAGCTGGGCGATGTGCTGTTTGCGGTCGCTAATGCGGCGCGCCACTTGGGCCTTGATCCCGAGGAAGCACTGCGGCAAACAAACGACAAATTTACGCGTCGTTTCAGATATATAGAGTCCACTCTTAAACAAAACAACGAGCCTATTGAGGCGGCCTCCTTGGATCGGATGGAGGCGCTTTGGCAGGCCGCAAAGGCAGACGAGGCATCATGAGAGTCGACCTAAACGAGCGGATCATCTTGGTCACCGGCGCCACCTCCGGGTTTGGCGCGGCGACGGCGCGGCGGCTCCATGCGGCCGGCGCGACCATCATTGCGGCCGGACGGCGCACCGAGCGGTTGACCGCTCTGGCCGACGAGCTGGGGGCCCGCCTCCACCCCCTCACCTTGGATGTGCGTGACCAACCGGCGGTGGCGGCGGCGAT
>CALJDF010000130.1 GCA_938023835.1 uncultured Alphaproteobacteria bacterium | reverse complement strand
TCCTCGGCGAGCGCGCCGACCTTGTTGACGAAATCCAGCGCGGCGACAAAATCAGCGAACCGGAACGGTCGTTCGATTCGGGTTGCGTCATGGGTGAGGGTCCAATCCGGCACCTCGCGCACAAACACATGTGCTTCGTTTTCGGTGAGCGGCGGGATGCCACCGCGACACGGGACGCACGTCTTTTCGGTCAACGCCATGATGATCCCTCTCTTTGTGTGGCGGCTTAGACGCCCTCGACAGCGACCACGCGACCGGTCGAGTTATTGTGCCGGATGCCAACGATCTTTCGATAGTCGGGATCGTTCCAGAATGTTTCAAGGGCCGCTTGATCGGGAAATTCCATGACCGCCAGTCGGCCGGCCCATTCGCCCTCAAGCGCCTTGGTGGCGCCGCCGCGGATGATGAACTTACCGCCATGGCGCGCCACCAACCCAGGGGTTTGCGCGGTGTATTCGGCATAGGCCTCGGCGTCCTTCACCTCGATCTCGGCAATGAGATAGGCACTCATGCCGCGCCCTCCCACAGGCCGTGCCGTCGGTGCCACGCCTCTATGGACTCGTCGGGGTAGCCCGGGAAATGCGCGTGGCCTTCGCCGGTCGGCACCTCGACCCACGGGGCCTTGTGATCCAGCATGATGTGGACGGTTTCGGGCGGCGTCGGCAACACCGTGTCGATCACCCCGGCGAACGGGTGCACGAGTTCCGGCCATTCCGGGCTGTAGACCCAAAGTGCCGTGCCGCATTCGACGCAGTAAGCGCGCAAGGCCGAACTTAGCTCCCCTTCGGGTGCACCGGCACCATGCTCGGTGTGCCGCTTTTCGACCTGATAGGACTTGGCGTGCTCGCCGCCGTGAATCCGCAAGCTGTCGAACTGGGCCGACAGGTTGATCCCGTAGCCGCCCGAGCCGGCGGTCTTGCGGCAAATCGAGCAATAGCATCGCATGTAGGGAACCGGACCATAGGACTCCACCGAAAAGCGGACCTTGCCGCAGTGACAGCTGCCGTCGAGTTTCATACTGTTGCCTATCGTTGCTTGTGCGCGCGCTCATCGTATCGGTGTGCGCGCGCCGCGCCAATGACGAGGGAGTGAGCGTGCCGAGCGTCTTTATCACCGGCGCCAATCGTGGCTTGGGACTGGAGTTCGTGCGCCAATACAGCGCCGACGGCTGGCGGGTCTTGGCCGCGTGTCGGGCGCCCGACAAGGCCACCACGTTGAACGAAATCGCAGCGACGTCGGACGGCAAGGTTACCCTGCATGCGGTCGATGTCGCGGATCGCGCTGGGGTTCAAGCCCTCGCGGCAACCATCGACGAACCCATCGACATCTTGATCAACAATGCAGGCCAAATGGAGGCGTGGGACGAAGGGTTCGGCGCGATCGACTACGACAAATGGGACCGCATTCTGCGCACCAACCTGTTCGGGCCGGCCTGGGTCTCGCACGCGTTTGCACCGCATGTGGAAAAAAGCGAGCGGCGCTTGATGGTCATGATGACATCTGGGCTGGGCAGCCTTGCCGACAATCGCGACGGCGCGCGCAACCCGGCGGGCAAGCTGTACATGTATCGCTCAAGCAAAGCGGGGCTCAACATGTTGGTCAGCAAGCTGGCCGCCGATCTTAAGGACCGCGGCATAGCGGTAATCGCCATGGGGCCGGGTCATGTGCAGACCGACATGGGCGGGCCGACCGCGAAGCTCCAACCTGCCGAGAGCATCACAGCGGTCCGCAAGGTCCTGGGCAGCCGGACCATCGACCATACCGGTCGTTCCTATTTCTACACCGGCGACGAATACCCGTGGTGAGCCCATGACCAGCATGCTGATAACCGGCGCCAATCGCGGGCTTGGGTTGGATTTCGTGCGCAGGCTTGCACCCGAGGGTTGGCATATTCACGCCTGTTACCGAAACCCCGCCAAGGCGACAGACCTCCAGGCCTTGGCCGACAGGCACGACGTGACGCTCCATGCTCTGGATGTCGCCGATTTCGCTCAGATCGACGCGCTGAAGAAAACACTCGGCAACGAACCCATCGACGTGCTGTTCAACAACGCCGGCATTATGGAGACCATCCAACGCACCTTGTCGCTCGATCACACCAACCAGATGTTCGACACGCTGGACGAGGACGAGTGGATGGCGGTGATGCGAGTCAACATCATGGCGCCGATGCGCCTGTGCGAGGTCTTCGTCGACAACGTCGCGGCGAGCGCGCGCAAGCAAATGCTGATGATGTCGAGCATCGTCGGCAGTATCGGCAGCAATCAGACGGGCCGGTGGTATCACTACGCGACGTCCAAGACCGCGCTAAACATGGTGATGCGCAGCCTAGCCGCGGACTTGAAGGACCGCGGCATCACGGTGATGTCGCTGCACCCGGGCTGGACGCAAACCGATATGGGCGGACCGAGCGCCGCGTTGACGATCGATGAAAGCGTGGGCGGCATGGTCGCAGTGATAAAGAACCTCACGCCGGCCGATAGCGGCCGGTTCATCGCCTGGAAGGGCGAGGACGTGCCCTGGTAGGAGGCCAGGCAGCGTTACGCAGCGACGGCGACCTCCCCGCTAGGAGGCCCCACCTTGGTAGGGAAACTTCTCGCGCCAATGACGGGCGATGTCTTCGCGGGTACAGACCCAAACGTCTTTGTGTTGCCGCACGTGTTCCAAGAATTTCTGGAGCGCACGCGCCCGACCGGGCCGACCGATCACACGCGGGTGCAGGCCGACCGACATCATGCGGGGATGCTCGGCGCCTTCTTCGTAGAAGTAGTCGAACGTATCGCGCATGTAATTGAAGAACTGACTGCCTTCGGTGAAGCCACCGGGGACGGTGAAGCGCATGTCGTTGACTTCAAGCGAATAGGGCAGGATCAACACCGGGTAACCTGAGTCCTCGATCCAATACGGCAGGTCGTCGGCGTAGGAATCCGAGTCGTAGATAAAGCCGCCCTCCTCCGCCGCCAAGCGCCGCGAGATCATGCTCATGCGCCCGGCGAACCAGCCGACGGGGCGTTTGCCGGTGGTGTTGGTGATGGCCTCGATCGCGCGGCGCATGTGGTCGCGTTCTTCGGCTTCGGTGAGTTCGCCATGATCGATCCAGCGATAGCCATGCGTGGCGATCTCGTGCCCGGCGTCGGCCATCGCTTTGGCGGCGACGGGATTGCGCTCCATCGCCTGACCGCAGGCATAGACCGTGCAGCGCGCGTCATACCGTTCGAGGAGGCGCAAAATCCGCCAAATGCCGGCGCGCGAGCCGTATTCGTAGATCGATTCGACCAGCAGGTTGCGCTTGCCTTCTAGTGCCTGAAACGTCGGGTGCCCCGGCACATCGGTCATCAAGCCTTCGGAATGCGCGTCGCCATCCATGATGGTGTGCTCGGCACCTTCCTCGTAATTGATGACGAGGCTGAGCGCGACGCGCGCCCCGCCCGGCCATTCCGGATCAGGCGGATTGGGCCCGTGGCCGTAGAGATCGCGCGGATAATCGGTCGATGCGGACATGCGATAGTCCTCCACTGTGAGGAGTTTAACGCGAATGACTGGTTGGATCAGGCCCGATCGTAGGCGAGGTTGGAGGCCAGCCAGCGTTCGGCTTGTTGGAGCGAGACCCCGCGGCGCTCGGCGTAATCCGCTACCTGGTCGCGGCCGATGCGACCGACGCCGAAATACTGCGACTCCGGGTGGGAAAAGTAATACCCCGACACCGAGGCGCCGGGCAGCATGGCGAAGCTCTCGGTCAACGTGATCCCGGCGTTTTTGGTGGCGTCGAGCAGTTCGAACAGTGCCGGTTTTTCGCTGTGGTCGGGGCAGGCTGGGTAGCCCGGCGCCGGACGAATGCCGCGATATGCCTCGTCAATAAGGGCTTTGTTGTCGAGTTCTTCGTCGGGCGCATAGCCCCAGAACTCTTTGCGTACCCGTTCGTGCAAGCGTTCGGCGAAAGACTCTGCCAAACGATCGGCGAGCGCTTGCAGCATAATGCCGCTGTAGTCGTCATGCGCCGCTTTGAACTTAGCTAGTTTTTCTTCGATCCCCAAACCGGCGGTAACAGCGAAGCCACCAATATAGTCGGCCACGCCGCTGTCTTTGGGTGCCACGAAATCGGCCAGGCAGAAGTTGGTGCGGCCCGCCGACTTGCTCATCTGCTGGCGCAAGAAATGGACGGTTTGTAGAACCGTGGCGCGGCTTTCGTCGGTGTAAATCTCGACATCGTCACCCACCGCGTTGGCCGGGAAGAAGCCGAACACCGCGCGCGCGTTCAACCATTGCTCGCCGGCGAGACGTTGCAACATGGCTTGGGCGTCTTTGAACAGGTCCTTCGCGGCCGGACCGATCACCGCGTCGTCCAAAATCTTCGGGTAATTGCCCGCGAGTTCCCACGTCCGGAAGAACGGCGTCCAGTCGATTCGCGCCGTTAGTTCGGCAAGGTCGTAGTTCTCAAGGTGACGGACGCCAAGGAACGTCGGTTTCGGCGGCACATAGGTCGACCAATCGCCGACAAGCCGGTTTGCTCGAGCCGCGTCGATCGCGTGCTGGTTGGCCCCGGAATCGCGATTGCGATAGCGCTCGCGGACGCTTTCATATTCGGTCGCGATATCGCCAACATAGCCATCTTTGCGTGTATCGCTGGTTAGGTTGCTGGCGACGGCAACGGCGCGAGAAGCGTCAAGCACGTGAATCGCCGGGCCACGCTTGTATCCGGGCGCGATTTTGACGGCTGCATGTACTTTGGACGTTGTCGCGCCACCGATGAGCAGCGGAATGTCGAACCCCTCGCGTTCCATTTCATGCGCGACGGTGACCATCTCGTCTAGGGATGGGGTAATGAGCCCGGACAACCCGATGATGTCGACATCTTCCTTTCGGGCGGTCTCTAGGATGGTTTGGTACGGCACCATCACCCCAAGATCGATGACCTCGAAGTTGTTGCACTGAAGTACGACGCCAACGATGTTTTTGCCGATATCGTGGACATCGCCTTTCACGGTCGCCATCAGAATTTTTCCCTTGGCCTTGGCGCCGACCTCTTTTTCGGCCTCGATGTACGGCAGCAGGTGCGCAACGGCCTTTTTCATCACGCGCGCACTTTTCACAACCTGGGGCAGGAACATCTTGCCCGATCCGAAGAGATCACCGACAACGTTCATGCCGTCCATCAACGGCCCTTCAATAACCTGGATGGGCCGATCGAACTCTTGGCGCGCCTCTTCGGTGTCTTCGACGATGAAATCGGCGATGCCTTTGACCAGCGCATGCGTCAAGCGCTCACGCACCGGCGCCTCGCGCCACGACAGATCGGCAACTTGTACCTTGCCGCCCTTCGTCCGGTATGCCTCGGCGAGGGTGAGCAGACGTTCGGTGGCGTCGTCGCGGCGATTGAGGATGACGTCCTCGACGGCGTCGCGCAGGTCTGTGGGAATTTCCTCGTAGACCTCAAGTTGGCCCGCGTTGACGATCCCCATGTCCATCCCGGCGCCAATCGCGTGATAGAGGAAGACCGAATGCATCGCCTCCCGCACCGCGTTGTTGCCGCGGAAGGAGAACGACACGTTCGACACGCCGCCCGAGACATGCGCATGCGGCAGTTCGGCACGAATGCGGCGCGCCGCCTCGATGAACTCAATCCCGTAGTTGTTGTGTTCCTCGATTCCAGTTGCCACGGCGAAGATGTTGGGATCAAAAATGATGTCTTCCGGCGGAAAACCAACCTCGTCGACCAAGATATCGTAGCTGCGCTTGCAGATATCGAACTTGCGGTCGGCGGTTTCGGCCTGGCCGTCCTCATCGAACGCCATCACGACGACGGCGGCGCCGTAGCGGCGCACTTTCTTTGCTTGTTCGACGAACGGCTCTTTGCCTTCTTTGAGGCTGATCGAATTCACGACGGCTTTGCCTTGCACGCACTTTAGACCGGCTTCGATCACGGACCATTTCGACGAATCGATCGTGATCGGTACCCGGCTGATCTCGGGCTCGGCGGCAACGAGATTGAGGAAGGTGACCATGGCTTGCTCGGAGTCGAGCATGCCTTCGTCCATGTTGATGTCGATGATTTGCGCGCCGCCTTCGACTTGGCTGCGCGCCACTTCAAGCGCGGCGTCGTAATCGCCGTTGACGATCAGTTTGCGGAACTTGGCGGAACCGGTGACGTTGGTACGCTCACCGATATTGACGAAGTTGGCGGTACTCATGCGCTGATCGAGACCGCTTCGAGCCCGGACAAGCGCATCGCAGGCGGTACATCGGGCAGCTGCCGTGGCGCAATGCCGTTCACCGCCTTGGCGATGGCCGCAATATGGCTCGGGCTGGTGCCGCAGCAGCCGCCCACGATGTTGATGAGACCGGAGTCGGCCCACTCTTTGATAAATGCCGATGTTGTCTCGGGCGTTTCATCGTACTCACCCATCGCATTGGGCAACCCCGCGTTGGGGTAACCGCAGATCCAGGTATCCGCGACCCGCGATAGCGAGGCGAGATGGGGACGGATCTGCTCGGCGCCAAACGCGCAGTTGATCCCGATGGTGAAGGGCTGCGCATGGCGCACCGAATGCCAGAATGCTTCGATCGTTTGACCCGATAAATTGCGGCCCGACAAGTC
>CALJDF010000129.1 GCA_938023835.1 uncultured Alphaproteobacteria bacterium | reverse complement strand
GATGCCGCCGATGCGGCAGCACTTGCCAACACCGCGGCCGGTATCGTGGTTACCAAGGCCGGCACTGCAGTGGTCTCGGTGTCCGAGTTGATTGCCCATACCCATGAAGCCGATCTCAAGGCCAGCGACGCCAAGGTCCGTACCCTCGATGACGCCTTGCGCGTGGTCGCCGGTTGGCGTGAACGCGGCTTGCGCGTGGGGTTCACCAACGGTGCCTTCGACTTGCTCCATCCCGGGCACATCGCCTCCCTTGCCCAAGCCAAAAGCCATTGCGACCGCCTCGTCGTTGCGCTGAACAGCGATGCCTCGGTGCGCGGCCTCAAGGGACCAGCCCGGCCGATCCAAAATGAAACTGCCCGCGCCATGGTGTTGAGCGCGATGGGCCAGGTCGATCTCGTAGTCATCTTCAAAGACGACACGCCGCTTGCGTTGATCAAGGCGATTCGTCCCGATGTGCTGGCCAAGGGCGGCGACTACCGGCTCGATCAGGTTGTCGGCGCCGACATCGTGCAGGGGTACGGTGGGACCGTGGTGCTGGCCGATTATGTCGACGGGCACAGCACCACCCGCACCGTTTCGCGGATGGCGGGCTAGCCCATGATTGTTGTCACCGGCGGTGCCGGCTTTATCGGCTCGAACGTGGTCGCGGCCCTCGCGGCCAAGGGTGACCGCGAGGTCGCGGTTTGCGATGTCTTCGGCACCAACGACAAATGGTTGAACCTCGCCAAGCATGAACTTGCCGGGGTGATTTCGCCGCCCGACTTGCTCGACTTCTTGAATTCCGAAAGCTTTCGGATGGAAGCCATCGTTCATCTCGGCGCGGTGACCGACACCACCGAAACCGATGTCGACCTTATCTTGCGCAACAATTTCAAGTTCTCGCTGATGCTATGGGATTGGTGCGCGCGCCACGAGGCGGCGTTTATTTATGCGTCTTCCGCCGCGACGTACGGCGACGGTCGCCAGGGCTTCGACGACAGCGACAACATGGCGGCGCTGTCGCGCCTGCGCCCGCTCAATCCCTATGGTTGGAGCAAGCATCTGTTCGACCGGCGCGTCGCGCGAATTATGGCCGAACGCTTGCCGGCGCCCGAGAAATGGGCCGGGCTCAAGTTCTTCAACGTCTTCGGTCCCAACGAGCACCACAAGGGCCGCATGTCTTCGGTGGCACTTCAGGTGCACGACAGCATCTTGATCGGCGAACCGGTGCGGCTGTTTCGCTCGCACAACCCCGACTACGAAGACGGCGGGCAAATGCGTGATTTTATCTATGTCGAGGATTGCGTCGCCGCGATCGAATGGATTCTCGATCAAGACGAACTGACCGGCATCTACAACATGGGCACCGGCCAAGCGCGCAGCTTCCTCGATATGGCCTATGCGGTGGCCGACGCGATGGGCGAAGAACTCGTCGTCGATTGGATCGACACGCCGGCCGACCTACGCGACAAATACCAATACTTCACCGAAGCGAAAATGGACCGTTTGCGCGAGGCGGGCTTCACCCGCACCTTCACCTCACTCGAAGAGGGCGTAAAGCGCTACGTCCAGCAATACCTCTCCAAGCCCGACCCCTACCGCTAGCGTTGGCCTACCAGGTCTTCACGGGCGGCGATTTGACCTCGACCTGCACCGATTCTTCCAGCGCCTCGGACCAGTGCGGCACGCCCTTGGGGTGGAACCAGGTATCGCCGGGGTGGGCGACCCACTCTTCGCCGCCGATCCACAGCTTGAGTTTGCCCGACACCAAGTGACACGACGTCTCGTGGTCGTCGTGCTGATGGGTCGGATCGCGCATGCCCTTGGGGCGGGTGATCGACAGCATCAACATGCTGTCGCTTTTCATCACCACCTTGACCTCGACCGGCTTGTCCAGCACTTGGCCTTCGACCTTTTCGATCACGTCGACCGGCGCGTCGCCGCCGGGCATGAAGGTGCGGTTGAAGTTGTCGATCGTCCCCGGCATTAGCCCCCCACTTTCTGGCGCACCGCATCGAGGCGCGCATCGATTTCGGTTTCGTTCAAGGTGCCCTGTTCGACCAGCACGGCGCGGATCGCCAGCAGCCAGCTTTCGGCATAGCTCCGGCTCGGATCTTCATACTCGGCATAGAACTCGACGGCACGTTTGTGCAATTCGGGATCGTACGGGCCTTTGGCTTGCCCGGTGATCAACGAGAGCATCGCGTCGACCCGTTTGTCGAACCAGGTCACCTCGCCGTCGCTCCGGTCGATCGGGCGTGGCGCTTTGAGATCGGCAGTCGTCATCGCGTCTACTCCGCTGCGGCTTGGGCGCCCACCGGGGTCAGCCGGGTCAGGACCTCTTCGGTCGTCATCACGTCGACAAAGCCATAGATATTGCTCAGCGCCGCATTGTGGTGGTTGTCGTCGTGTGCGGCATTGGCATCCGACACCATGATCGTCTTGTAGTTCAGCATCATACCGTCGCGCGCGGTCGATTCGCAGCACACATTGGTTTCGGTCCCGGTCACGGCAATGGTGTCGATCCCGCGCGCTTGCAGATCGCCGTGCAGGGTCGAGGCATCGGCGATGAACGGGCTGAAGCGATCTTTTTCGACCGTCAGGTCGCCGGGTTTCACGACCAAATCGGGGTGCAGCGCATGACCCCAGCCACCGGGGCCCAATCCGGTCAGCAAGCGTTCGCGCACCGGCGGCGAACAAAATTCATGAAACAACGTCGACCACGCCTGCGCGGTCTCTTCGGTGAACGTCGTGATGATCCACACCACAGTGCCGCCCGCGGCGCGCACGCCATCCGCCAGGGTGTTGATGGCCGGCACAATATCGATGGTGTTTTGCCCGCCGGTGGTGTCGGGATCGCAGAAAAAGCCCTGCACGTCGACCACGATCAACGCGGTCTTGGCGGCCTCCAGCGTCTCGAAAATGTGGTCCCGCCCGCCGCGGCGCGTCTTCATGCGCTCGGCCAGGCCCGGAAACAGTGCGGTTTCGTGCATCGTTTCGTCCTCCCTGCCGTCAGCCTAACCTCTCGCCCCGTCGCGCGGAACCTAGGCCCCGTCCAACACCGCAAACCGTGGCTGGCCGCCGGCATCGACAATGCGCCCCGCCGTCGGACCCGCGAAATGCGCCGCCAACACGATCGCCGCACCGCCGGCATGCTCGGCGATAAAGGCGCGCCGCGTCGCGGTCGACTGGGCAGGATCGAGACAAAAATTGGTCTGCCACTGCGGCTCGGCGATCAGCACGGGGTGGTGCAGCATGTCGCCGGTAAAGAACACCTCGTGCCCACCCGATTGCAGGTGCACGCAGTAGTGGCCCGGGGTGTGGCCCGGCGTCGGCACCAACGACAGCCCATCGCCGATCGCATAGTCCATCGTCACGATCTCGGCCAACCCGGCGTCGACAATGGGAAACACCGAATCCGCTAGGCTTGTGTAGCCGAACTCGCCCGGTTTCACGTTGTTATAGTGGTCGTAGTCGTCTTTGGAAAAGATGTAGCGCGCGTTGGGAAAGGTCGGCACCCACTGGCCGTTTTCCAGCTTGGTGTTCCAGCCGACATGGTCGGCATGCAAATGCGTGCACATCACATAATCGACTTCCTCGGGCACAATGCCCAGGGCATAGAGGTTGTCGAGGTAGGGCCGGTTTTGCATATGCCAAAACGGCAGCGCCGCGCGGTCCTTGTGATTGCCGATGCAGGTATCGATCAGGATCGTCTTGCCCTGGGCTTGCACCACATAGGTATGAAAGCTGAACGGCAGCACCAATCCATCGGCGCCTTGCGCGATGAAATTCGGCGCCAGCCAATCGGCGTGCCCGGCCAGGCGCGCCGCATCGAATTCTTTGAAGGCAAACTCCGGTTTGAAGGGTTCCACTACTTCCACCAGTTTGCGCACCGTGTAGTCGCCGAATTGTTGCGGTTTCATGTCTTATCTCCCCGGGAATTGTTGGGCGGGCAGGCGCGCCTCGGCAAAGACCGGCGCGCCTTCCAGCCATTGGTCGGCCGCCGTCTCGTCGCTCAAGGCGATGGCCGTCGCCGCCGTCAATTCGAGCTGTCCGGCCGCCTTGTCGTCGGCGTGGTTTAACCCACGCGCCGCGGCCTTCATCACGTTGGCTTGGTGCAGGTAGAGCGACAGGTTTATGTCCTCGCCGTCCAATGCCCGGGCGCATTGCGTATCGTCGGTCGCGTTGGCGCCGCGGCAGGCAAAAGGCCTGACCTCATAGACCGTGCAACATTCATTTTTCAGGAACACGCACGCCCGTTTCAAGCGCACGCGCCCCGCCGCATCAAGCCCGCGTTCGGCGGCGGCCAGCGCGCGACACGTTTCAGCCAAGGCCGTCACCGCCGCCTCGGGTTCGTGACGTCGAACATAGTCGGCCAGGGTCAAGGCCTCGGGCGGCGTCACGGTGACTTGGAAGCGGCAACAATGCGCACAGCCCTCGCGACAGGCCGCCGGCCGTTCCGGCGGGTTCAAGTGGCGCAACGAGGTCAGCAAATTCTCGGCCAGCTCGGTGGCTTCTTGGACCAAGGTGTTGAGATCATCTGGCGTGCCGTCCGCGACGGCGGTCGCGGTTAGCCCGCGAATGCCGCTTTCGAGGATCGATTCGTAGGGCAACGCCTCGTCGTTCATGTCACCAGATTAGGCTGTTTTTGGGAGCGGTCCCACTACCCGCCGAGACGCCGTCGCGGTCCAAGGTTCTGTCCCGAATGCAATGCCAGACTGCGTGGCAAGGCTGTCGTCGCCCCGCCGAACCGGGCATGCTTTGCAAGCCATGTCACAGGCCCCTAGCAAAGACGGCGCCGCTCGCCACAAGATAAGACTGATCGGTCTTTTTCTGGGCCCGTCGGCATGTTTGTTGTTGCTGGCCTTGCCGCCACCTGAAGGCTTGGCGCCGGCGGCGAACAGGCCGTCGAAGGCGAACGCCTGATGAAGAGAAATCGCATCAATTGCGGCAGTGCGGCGGGCACCCTGTGGGTGATCCTTCTTGTTATTGCATTCGTCGGGGCCACCAAGCCGTTCTAGGGTCGCGGGGCCGGCACGTCGCTTAGATCAGTCCCACCCGCTCGACGAACCAAAACCCGCCGATCGCGGCGATCAGCACCGACGCCGGGATCGCAATGCCGGCGCGGTACCACGGCTTGCGGCGAAACCACATCCCGACCACCAAAAACGCGCCCGCGACCACCGCAAGCTGACCGAACTCGACACCGATGTTGAAGGCGATGAGCGCGGCGATAAAGCCGCTTTGCGGCAATCCGAATTCGCTCAACACGCTGGCAAAGCCCAACCCGTGCAGCAGGCCGAAGCCCAGCACTACGATGGGTCGCCAGGGGTGCAGCTTGTGCGCAAAAAGGTTCTCGACCGCGACATAAACGATCGTCGCCGCAATCAAGGGCTCGACGATCGTCGCCGGCACCGACACGACCCCAAGGCTGCTCAACGCCAGAGTCAATGTGTGTGCAACGGTAAACGCCGAGACCTGCCATAGCAGTGCCCGCAACGCGGGCGACAAAAAGAACAGGCCCAGCACGAACAGGATGTGGTCCAGCCCTTTCGGGATGATGTGGTCGAACCCGACCCCGATATAGCGCACCATGGTTTGTCCGGTGCTCAATTGGCTGCCGCCGCGCAGGTCGATCGGCGGGCTCAGCCGACCGCCTTCGAGATAGGCCTCGAAAGGATCGCTCACCCCGATCTGCCGCAAAACCAGCGCGCCGAATGGCCGTGCCCAGCCGATCACCACAGTCTTGGTTCGCGCCGGCAAATCGACGCGTAGTCGAATCTCGGACGTGCGTACCAGCTCGGTGTTGCCGGTCGCGGGGATGTCCACCGATACCAACGCCGGGCGCAGCGCCCGCCCGTTCGACTGGATGAAGATCATGTCCGCCATCTGGGGCCAAAACGCGCGAAACCGCGTTTCCAATGCCGAGGCCTCGAGCGCGCGCAACGCCTCATAGGTCGCGGCCCCCGCGGCGGCGTTGGTGTCGGTCACGAACGAAAGGTCGATCCCGGCAACAAAGCCCTCAAGGCTCAAACGCACGTCGAGGGTCAACACGCCATCTTTGGCGCTCACGTCGGCGATAGAGGGTGTAACCTCGTGGGCCATTGCCGCCGTTGCCAAGGCTAGCCAGCACATCCATGCGCCCACCAGCACACGCCACAAAGCGCCCCACCCTGATATCGGTCCTCGCATGCGGGTGATCTTAACGCTCATCGCGGTGTTGGTCGCACTGCCGGCCCAGGCGCACGAATTGTGGATCGCGCCGCACGCTTATCAACTGGCGCCGGACGCGGCGATCGTCGCCGACCTCACCAATGGCGAAAACTTCGAGGGCAATCACCTCGTTTATCTCCCTCGCTTGTTCGACCGCTTTGAGATCATATCAGGCGACAACGTTGTCAGTGTCACCGGCCGTCTCGGCGATCAACCGGCCCTCAACCAGTCCACTTTGGGTGCGGGGCTACACATCGTCGCCTTTCAATCCCGGGCCGAAACCCTGAACTACGCCACGTTCGAAAAATTCGAATCGTTTGCCACGCACAAAGGCTACCCCGACATCGCGGCGCGCCACGCCGCCCGGGGACTCGACCCCGTGCGGATGAAAGAGGTCTATACCCGGTTCTCGAAATCGCTTATCGGCGTTGGCAGCGCGCTCGGCCAGGACCGTCGTCTCGGGCTCGAAACCGAACTCGTCGCCCTCGAAAACCCCTATACCGACATCATGGCCGACAGCCTCGAAGTGCAGCTTTTCTATCGCGACGATCCGCGCGCCGACGCCCAAATCGAATTGTTCGACAAAGCCCCCGACGGCACCGTGTTTCTCACCCTGCATCGCACCGACGCGAACGGTCGCGCGACCTTGCCGGTCAAACCGGGCCATACCTACTTGGTCAACGCAGTGGTCTTACGCGCCCCGGACGCGCGCCATGCCCGCCACCGCGCCGTATGGGAAAGCTTGTGGGCCAACCTCACGTTCGCGGTGCCCGAGGGGGGTTAGGGGGCCTCGCCGGCGCGGGCCTCGTCGGCTTCTTCTTCGGGCCCTTTGTCCAATTGCGAGCGGGCGATACGCCGGGCTTGCTTAAAGACTCCGTCCAATATTTCGATCAATTCGATTTTGCGCACGTAGCTGGTCAATCCAGCCTTCGGCGCCGCGCCGAGCCGGTTTACGCTTTCGACTTCGATGACGCGTTCGAAGGAACCAACCTTCCGTTTCATCGAGCGCACTTTGTTTGCGAGCGCGTCATCGTCCTCGGCCACGGCTTTGACCGCATCACGCAGTGCGGCAGACACTTCTTTATTAAGGTGCTTCAGCGACTCGATAGCGCCTTGCGGCATCTTGGCGCGGGCCTCGATCCGTTTTCGCGCCGACGTCATCATATCGGTGGCGATGCGGTCGGCGATGTGTTCGAGATCGTTGGCGACTTCCGCGAGCCGCATCATCGTGCGCCCCTCCGCTTGCGACAGATCGGCGCGTGACAGGCTTCCGAGATAGGCGAGGATATCGCGATGGAGGTCGTCGACGGCCTTATCCATCTGCTCAATCGTTTCAATATCACGGAGCGACTGGGAGAGGGCGGTCGGCAATGCCCTCTCAAGGACTCCGTGAACGTAGTCGCCCAGCCGACCGATCTCGAAGCGCGCGTTGTCGAGCGCGATGGCGGGTGTCGAGAGCAGGTTGGAGTCGAGGAACTTGGCCGGCAACAAGCCTTCCTCCGACAGCGGTCGATCGGGAACGACCCACTCGACGAAACGGGCGATCTGCGTCGTGAATCCGATGAACAAGAACGTATTGATGACATTGAAAATGGTATGCGCGTTGGCGATCTGCCGCGGGGCCTCCGCAGCGCCGCGGACAGCGTCGGCGAGGCCGTCCGCCGACGGCGAAATGAATCGCGCGATCTCGGCCAATTGCGGAATGAACGCCACCCAGACCAAGACGCCCGCGACATTGAACAGAACATGAACCAAAGCGGTCCTGACGGCTTCGCGCGACTTGCCGATCACCGCCAGCCCGGCCGTCGCGCAGGTCCCGATATTGGCGCCCAGCGCCACAGAGATGGCGGTTTCCAGCGACATCAAACCCTGCCCGGCGAGAACAATGACGATCCCGGTGGTGGCGGCGGAGGACTGAATAACGGCCGTGAATGCGGCACCGACGAGAACCGCCAGAAGCGGGTTCGACAGCGATGCCGTCCTCGGCGACATTATGGTCCGCGCCGACAACGCGCTTTACCAGGCCAAGGAAAACGGACGCGACCAGGCGGTGTTAGACGTCTGAGGCCGACGCGCGCAACGCACGGCGACGGGAAAACGCCAACCCGCAGCGCCAATACGAACTAGCCCGCCACCACCGCTTCGGCGTCGATTTCGACGCGATGATCGCCCACGAGGCCTGCCACCCGCAAAAACGTGTTGGCCGGTTTTATCGCACCGAACACCCGGCCATGCGCGCGCGCCACCGCCTCGACATCGGCATCGTCGACGATGTAAACCCGCGTGCGCACCACGTCTTCCGGCGCGCCGCCCAATGCTGCAATAGCGGTCAGGATGCGATCCAAGATGTAGGTGGTTTGCGCCCCGGCATCGTCAACCGCGACCGCGCGGTCGACGCCCGCCACCGCCGTGGTGCCGGAAACAAGAATCCGATCGCCGACGCGGTGCGCGCGGCAATAGCCCGCGATGTCCTCCCACACCGATCCCGTCCGCACCCGCGATGCACCGGCGCGCGTGGCCACGGGTTCGGGCGTAAAGGCTTTTTCCACCGTCGTCAGGTGATGCGACAGATCGCCGGTCGCGGTCAGGAACGGCGGCTTGCGGTATTCGTCGCCGCAATCGCCCGGCAGCGGCTCGGCGGTCGACACCGCATCGGCCAGGGCCGCATGGTCGTCCGCATCCGGCGCAAACGAAAAGAGCTTCAAGTTGTCCTCGATATGCGCGTTTTCGCCCAGACGCGCGCCGATGATAACCCCCGCCACGCGCGGTTGCTCCAGCACCCACCGCGTCGCGACATTGGCAATCGACACGCCATGCTTGCGCGCAATGCCTGACAGCGCCTCGAGCAACCCTTGAAAAATATCCCAGCCGCCGGTCGCATCGATGAAGCGCTTGTATTTCATCTTCGACCAATCGGCGATGTCGGTCGGCTCCGGTTGGCCGAGCCACCGGTCGGACAAAAATCCGCCGCACAACACGCCGTAGGCCAGAATGAATGTCTCGTGCGTGGTGCACACGTCCGTCAACGGCCCGCAGGGTCGGGGGTCCAACAGCGACATGCTGACCTGATTGGTGCGCAGCGGAATACCGTCCGCTAGCGCGAGGTTGAAGTGCGCGGCATCGAAATTGGTAACGCCCAGCTCGCCGATCAGCCCTTCGTCGCGCAGCGCCGACAATTCGTGCAGCGCGTCGAGCCATGCCGGATGCTCGAACGTCCACCAATGAAACTGCAACAGATCGATGCGCGCGACATCCAGCCGGTCCAGGCGTTTCTCGACCCCGGCGCGCACGACCTCGGCCGTCATCGGCTCGGGCGCCGGGCACCACTTTGTAAACACCGTCGGGCGCGGCGCATCGCCGCGCTTCAACATGCGCCCGGCGATGATCTCCGCACTGCCGTAATGGTCGGCCATGTCGAACGAATCAAAGCCCGACCGCACGTAGGCCTGCAGATGATCCGCCCCTTCTTCGGGGTCGATTACCGCGCCGTTCTTTTCGATATCGGCCACCTGCCACAGCCCGGTCAAGGCGCGGCTAATCTCAATTTCCGGCGCAATCCGAATCCGATCCGGGCGTATTGCTGATGCCGTCATGGGGCAGGGTCCTCCGTGTTCGTCGCTGGTGCGCGATTAAGCGGGCTTTTCAAGATGCCACACTTGCTCGACCGGGTACGTCTTCCCCCATGCCGCCGGCACACTCGCGCTGGTTTCGGTTTGGTGATCCGGAATATAGATCTCTTGGTAGTTGGTCACGCGGAACCCGATGGCCCGGAATACCTCCATCCACCCCGCAATCGTCAGGTTGAAGCACAACCCACTGGGATCGAACGTGACCTCGGCCCAATCCGCACCCCACATGTCGCGGTAGGGGCGGTGCAGCCGCAAATCGCACGGCGCGCCGTCGAGGGGCGAACACACCAGCACCAAGGGGTGGTTGCCCAAAAACACCAATCGCCCGCCCGGCCGCAGCACGCGCCAGGCCTCGCGCAACCACGCGTCGGGCCGACACCAGATCGCGGCGCCATACTCCGAAATCGCAAAATCGAACGCGGCATCGTCCAGCCCCGTGGCCTCGGCGTTGTACTCGATAAACATGATGTCGGCGCCGTGCTGTTCGGCCAACCGCCGCGGCGTCGCCAACTGCGCGGCCGAGATATCGATCCCCGTCACCTTCGCGCCGCGCCGCGCCATCCAGCCCGACACATAGCCCGTCCCACAGCCCAACTCGATCGCATCAATGCCCGCGAGGTCCGCCGGCAACAGGTTCAACGAGGCGTCGGACGCGCCCCAGTTCCTCCACACCGGCACCTCAAGCCCCCAAAGCCGCACCCCCGTCGCCACCCAATGCGCCGCCTCGGCCTCCCAAACCTCCCGATTGATCGCCACATAATCGCGCTCCATCGCGCCACCTTCCGCTCTTTAGAAGGGGTGCTCGTAGCATGGGTGGTGTGGGGGTCGGCAACCAAAAAAAGGGCGGGTGTGGCGGTGGCTTTAGGTGATCCAAGGGCGAGAGAGATACGGGGCGTTCGACCCCGTATCACTTTTCGAGCCTACGCCGCTGTTCGTTCCAAAGTTCGGATGCAATCCAACGCTTTCGGCCGGTTGCTTTGCGCCACGCCCTGACGTTGACGCGCAGCCACCAATTGGATGAAACGCCGTGCGCCGCTAAAGGATGACCACGCCAGGATTCGCACGAAACGTGCCTCGTCACAATCCGCGCCAAGTACGTCTTGCGCCAGACGTTCGTCAAACTGGTAGGAGGCTTTCGCGGTGATGATGGCCAGACGGGCGATCTTCCGATCCTCTTCTCCAAGGCCGGCAATCTCATCTTCTAGCCATGCACGGCTCAACGGCATCGTTTCGCCGTGCCATGCGTTCAACGATCTGCGCACGGTCTCTTGGACCTCTTCGGAGATTACACTCGCCGCTGACCTTTCAACCGCCGCTATCCAACGGGCCAAAGCGTCGGCCACGCGGGTGTTCGACGCCGCCCACCGCAAGTCCTCGGGCAACGTC
>CALJDF010000128.1 GCA_938023835.1 uncultured Alphaproteobacteria bacterium | reverse complement strand
CAACATCACAGGGTAGCGCCACTCCAATACCTCAGGATCGGTCAGCCGGGTGTTGGTCATGTGCACCTGGACGGCCGCCGTGCCGTCGAACCCCGGTCCGGCGCCCGAGCCGCCCGAGACCGTTTCGTAATACTGGTAGCGGTCGTTGCCGAACGTGAAGTTGTTCATCGTCCCTTGTGCGGCACCCAACACGCCCAACGCGCCGATCAACGTATCGGTCAGGTTTTGCGAGGTCTCGACATTGCCCGCCACCACCGCTGCGGGGTAGCTCGAGTCCAACATCGAACCGTCTGGAATGATGATCTCGATCGGTTTCAGGCACCCCTGGTTCAGTGGAATGTCGTCGTCGACCAACATGCGAAACACGTACAGCACTGCCGCCATCGTCACCGCACGCGGCGCATTGTAGTTGCCCGGATGCTGGCCCGACGTGCCGGTGAAATCGATCTTCAGCGACCGTGCCTCGTGGTTCACCGTGATCGCCACGCGCAACTCGAACCCGTCGTCGAGTGGGTAGACGAACTGCCCGTCGTGCAGCCGATCGATCACGCGGCGCACGGATTCCTCGGCATTGTCTTGCACGTGGCCCATATAGGCTTGCACGACGTCGAGCCCGAAGTGATCGACCATCCGCCGCAGTTCCTGTACGCCCTTTTCGCAGGCCGCGACCTGGGCTTTGAGGTCGGCCATGTTCTGCGCGGGGTTGCGCGCGGGGTAGGGGCCGGAATTCAGCAGTTCGAGCATTTCGGCTTCGCGCAGATGGCCGCCGTCCACCAAGGTGAAGTTGTCGATCAGGATGCCTTCCTGATCGATGGTCGTGGAATCAGGCGGCATCGACCCCGGCGAAATGCCGCCGATATCGGCCTGGTGCCCGCGGCTGCCGGTAAAGAACAGCAACGCACCGGTATCTTCGTCGAACACCGGCGTAATCACCGTGACGTCGGGCAAATGGGTGCCGCCGTTATAGGGCGCGTTGAGCACGTAGACATCGCCTCGCTTGATGGTGTCGCCGCGTTCGCGGATCACTGTCTTAATACTCTCGCTCATCGACCCGAGATGCACCGGCATGTGCGGTGCGTTAGCGACGAGGTTGCCGGTCGCATCGAACACCGCGCAGGAAAAGTCCAACCGCTCTTTGATGTTCACGGACGACGCCGTGTTCTGCAGCGTCGATCCCATCTGTTCGGCAATCGACATGAACAAGTTGTTGAAAATCTCCAACATCACCGGATCGACCGCCGTGCCGATCGCATGGGCGCGTTCCTTGGCGACGACACGGGTCAGCAACAATTCCGCCCGGTCGTTTAGCACCGCTTGCCAACCGGGTTCGATCACGATGGTCGAATTGGGTTCGGTAATGATCGCCGGGCCCGGCACCGGGGTGTCTGCCGGCACATGGGCGCGGTCATAGATCGGCGCGTCGTGCGTGCCCTCGGTGGTGTGCACCGTGACGGTGCCGCCAGGGGCGAGCAGGGGGCCGGCGTCGGCGACCGCGTCTTGCAGAAATTCTTTGCTGTCTTCGGCGCGACCACGCCCCTCGACAGCCACCGCTTCGACGATCAACGGCTTATCGGGGGCCGCAAAGCCGAAGCGCTGGCGATGCACCGTCTCGAACTGGGCCCGCATGCCGGCGACATCGTCGAGATCGACGATCAGCGGCGTATCGCTCCCCTCATAGCGCAAATGCACCTTGCGCAAGACCTCAATCCGTTCGGCAGGGATCGCCTGGCCGGCAAGTTCAGCCAGGGCCTCGTTCTCCAGTTCGGCAACGGCGGTTCGCAAGGGGGCGACCTGCGCATCATCGAGAACGGCCTCGACCGCGCGCTCGCGCATCGACGTTGTATCGGCGAGGCCCATGCCATAGGCCGACAGCAATCCCGCCAGCGGATGAATGATCACTTTGGTCATCCCTAACGCGTCGGCCACCAAGCAGGCATGCTGCGCGCCCGCGCCACCGAAACAACACAACGTGTAGTCGGTCACGTCATAGCCGCGCTGGATCGAAATCTTCTTGATCGCGTTCGCCATATTCTCGACCGCAATCGCGATGAACCCGTTCGCAACCTCTTGGGCGGAGCGCTTGTCGCCGGTCGCGGTCTCGATCTCTTGAGCCAAGTCTTCGAAGCGCTGGCGCACAACCTCGGCGTCCACAGGCTGGTCTGCATTGGGGCCGAACACGGCCGGGAATGAGTCGGGTTGTAACTTGCCGACGCAGACATTCGCATCCGTCACGGTTAGCGGCCCGCCGCGGCGATAACAGGCGGGGCCGGGGTTGGCGCCGGCCGAATCGGGCCCCACGCGGTAGCGCGAGCCGTCGAAGTGCAAGATCGACCCGCCCCCGGCCGCGACCGTGTGGATCGCCATCATCGGCGCGCGCATGCGGACCCCGGCAACTTCGGTCTCAAAGGCGCGTTCGAATTCGCCGTCATAGTGGGAGACGTCCGTCGAGGTGCCACCCATGTCGAAACCGATGATCCGGGGCTGTTCGGCCCGTTCGCTGGTGCGCACCGCACCGACCACCCCGCCGGCTGGCCCCGACAGGATTGAGTCCTTGCCCTGGAAGAAGTCAGCGCGCGCCAAACCGCCGCTCGACTGCATGAACATCAACCGCGTGCCGCCGAGTTCAGCCGCGAGGCCATCAATGTAGCGGCGCAGAATGGGCGACAGGTACGCGTCCACCACCGTGGTGTCGCCCCGACTGACCAACTTCATCAGCGGGCTGACCTCATGCGAGACCGATACCTGGGTAAAGCCGATCTCGCGCGCGATGGCGCCAATGCGTGCCTCATGCGCGGGGTAGCGATAGCCGTGCATCAAAACCACGGCAGCGGCACGAATGCCGGCATCGAACGCCTTTTGGAGATCGCGCCGCACCGAGTCCTCGTCGAGTGCCTTGCGTAAGGTGCCGTCCGCCATCAACCGCTCGGGCGCTTCGATGACGCGCTCGTACAGCATTTCGGGCAGTTCGATGTGCCGGACAAACAGTTTGGGCCGGTTCTGGTAGCCGATCCGTAGCGCGTCA
>CALJDF010000127.1 GCA_938023835.1 uncultured Alphaproteobacteria bacterium | reverse complement strand
CGATCTCCTGCTCGGCACAGGCCACGATCACACGACCCACATCGGCCTCCACCGCCCGACGCCAAACCTGCACAATCATTGGAAAACCGCCGATATCGACGAGCGGTTTGCCCGGCAATCGGGTCGAGGCCATCCGCGCTGGGATCACCACAAGGGTCTGATCGTTCAAGGGATCCCGGCCTTTGGTTGGTTGCGCGGATTTGGACGTTGGGCCGTTGCCGCCCGGTCTAAGGGCGAGGCGCACGCCGTTGCGGGGATCGTAGAAGCTAAGCTAATGAAAATCATTCGTTTTTTCCCATAAACGCTGGAAGCGAGCCAAAAATTGGGGTATTCATGCAGTCGTCTTTGCGTTGCGCACCCTGCCGATTTCAGAATTGTCATGCGGCAATTTCCGAGGAAGTGGTCGATGGATACGTTTGAGCTGAACAAATTTGCCGGCGCCATTTTGGGCACGATTCTGATCGTTTTCGTCGTGGCCAAAGTCAGCGAAACGGTGTTCCACCCCCACGAGATGGAAGGCCAGGCCTACGGCGAAATCGCCGTTGCCGAGGAAAGCCATGGCGCCATGGCCGAAGCCGAACCTGAGACGCCGCCCCTGCCGGTACTTCTCGCGGCCGCGAATGCCGAAACCGGCGCGCGGGTCGCCAAGAAATGCGCGTCTTGCCACACCTTCGAGAAAGACGGCGCAAACAAGGTCGGTCCCAATCTGTACAACGTTCTCGGCGGCGCTCTGGCGGCCAAGGATTTCTCCTACTCCAACGCGATGGCGGAAAAGGGCGGCCAGTGGACCTATGCGGAAATGGACGCGTTCCTCGCCTCACCGCGTAACGCCCTGCCCGGCACGAAGATGGGTTTTGCCGGGCTGCGCCGCGCCGAAGAACGCGCCGCGATCTTGCTTTACATGCGCGAGCAGAGCGACTCGCCCCTGCCGCTCCCCGTGAACTGACGGGCGACCGGGTGGCGGACCGCTGCCCTCTCGAATTCCTCGCCTTCGCGGAGAGGCTTGCCGATCGGTCGGGCGAGCTTGTTCGCCGGTATTTTCGCCAGCCCTTCGATATTGAATCCAAGGACGACGACAGCCCGGTCACGATCGCCGATCGCGAGGCTGAAGAAAGCCTGCGCGTGCTGATCGCGGCGACCTACCCCGAGCACGGAATCATCGGGGAAGAGCTCGGTCGAGACCGCGCTGATGCCGACTATTGTTGGATATTGGACCCGATCGATGGGACGGGATCGTTCATCACCGGCAAACCGATCTTCGGGACATTGATTGCGCTATGGCATCGCGGCGAACCCCTCTTGGGCGTCATCGACCAACCTATTACGGGCGAGCGCTGGGTCGGGGCGTTGGGGCATGGCTCCACGTTGAACGGCACGCCCACCCATGTCCGTGCCTGCGGCAGCTTGGCGGCGGCTGCCCTGGACGCGACCGACCCCAGCATGTTCACCGACGAGCCGCGCTTCGAGCAGATCCGCGAAAAGGTCGCCCGCAACCGGTGGGGGAGCGATTGCTACGCCTATGCATTGTTGGCGTCGGGGCATATCGACCTGGTGATCGAAACCGGCCTCAAACTGTGGGACTACGCGACGCTGGTCCCGGTGATCGAACAGGCGGGCGGGATCATCACAGACTGGCGGGGCCACCCCTTGCGGCAAGGGGCGGCAGGGCACGTTCTGGCGGCGGGCGATGCGCGCGTTCACGCCGAGGCGCTGGCGATCCTAAGCGCCTGACATCACAACCGTTTGTTCACACTGGGGCCTACAAATCCCCTGGAACGCCTTGTTTTGGCTACAATTGCCCACCGAGATGAAGCCCCACGACGACGAGGAATAATGGTGTTACGCGGTGCCCTGACTATCGCAACGTTCGTTCTGACTGCCCTTTGGGGTGGCGGCGCACTGCTGGCGCAGAGCGCCACGCCACAACATGCCCTTGTCCAATTCGGCACACCCAAATATGGGCCTGACTTCGCCCACTTCGACTACGTCAATCCAGACGCGCCGAAGGGTGGGCTTTTCCGCCAACTGGCGACCGGTACATTCGATACCCTGAACCCTTTCATCTTGAAGGGCACGTCGGCCCGTGGGATCGGATTGGTCTTTGAGACCCTGATGACCGGATCAACGGACGAGATCGACACCAGCGCGGAATACGGCCTAATCGCTGAGACCGTCGAGGTTCCCGACGACTATTCCTGGGTCGTCTTCAACCTACGACGCAACGGTCGCTGGCATGACGGCAAACCGATCACCGCCGATGATGTCGTTTTCAGTTTCGACGCACTCACGACCAAAGGGCACCCCTTCTATCGCCAGTACTATGCCAACGTCGCTTCTGCCGAAAAGATCAGCGACTACCGCGTGAAGTTCACCTTTAGTGGCCCAACCAACCGCGAGTTGCCCAACATCGTTGGACAGTTGTCTGTGTTGCCAAAGCACTACTACGAAACTGTCGACTTCACGGAAACCAGTTTGGAACCACCGGTTGGTAGCGGCCCGTACCGAATCAAGAATTTCGAACCTGGCCGGTTCATCGAGTACGAGCGCGTGCCCGACTATTGGGGTGCGTCGCTTCCGGTCAACGTCGGGCGTAACAATTTCGGCAACATTCGCTATGACTACTACCGCGACGCCACGGTCGCGCGCGCGGCGTTCAAGTCATACGAGTTCGATCTGTATCCTGAGTTCTCGGCCAAGGACTGGGCCACCGGCTATGACTTCCCGGCATTTCGCAAGGGCTTGGTTAAGAAAGAAGAGGGTCCCGACCGAACCTCGCCGGGCATGCAGGCGTTTGTGTTCAATACGCGCCGTGAGATTTTTGCCGATCGTCAGGTGCGGCAAGCGGTCGGCCTTGCCTTCGATTTCGAATGGTCCAACCGGGCGTTGTTCTTCGACCAATACCAACGGACCACGAGTTTCTTTGAAAACATGGAGCTTGCCTCAAGCGGCCTACCGGAGGGCGCCGAGCTTGACTACCTACAGCCGCACAAGGAGGCCCTGCCGGAGGCGCTTTTCACCGAGCCCTTCGTCGTTCCCAAGACGGACGGGTCGGGCAATCCACGTCGCGAGCTCCGGACCGCGGCGCGCCTTCTGAAAGCGGCCGGTTGGCAGGTGAAGGACGGCATCTTGACGCATGGCGATACCGGTCGCGCCCTGCGGTTCGAGGTGCTCCTCATCCAGCCAAGTCTCGAGAAGATAGTGTTGCCGTTTATCAGCAATCTGAAAAAGCTCGGCATCGAGGCAAGCGTGAGGACGGTTGACACCGCGCAGTACCAGAGCCGCCTCGACACGTTCGATTTCGACATGATCATCACGACATTTCGGCAGTCGTTTTCGCCCGGCAATGAGCAACGCGATTTTTGGGGCAGCGCCGCAGCAGACCGCAACGGGGGCCGCAATCTCGCTGGCATCAAGGACCCG
>CALJDF010000126.1 GCA_938023835.1 uncultured Alphaproteobacteria bacterium | reverse complement strand
CGTGCCGTCTTGTGCGACGTTCTAAGCTAGCTATACACAGACCCCGCACAGCGATCAACGAAACCTTCGGTTACCCAGGCGTTTGCCGTATGGCTATAATCGGCGCCCTTGAGCCACCTACGTGAGGAATGGAAATGATGGAGCGGCAAGGCAAGCACCCAATGCTGCCAGACAACACCCACGACGAATCGGCGCGCCAGATGTTCGTGTCGGGCCTGAAACTCCATCTAGCGAACAATATTTCCGCCAATTTGCGCACGGTCTACGATGCGCGGGTCAAGCCTGCGATCCGGCGCGAACTAGGCCACGACCCCGCGAATCGACACGACGTCCGCAAGCCGATGTCGCGTGACGCGACCTATCAAGCCTGGAGTTCGCTGCAGCGCACCAGCCAGGAGATGAAGCAGGACACGCAGAGTGAGATCGCGCTTCGTCAGATCGAGACCCTGGCGGACCGCGCCAAACAAGTCCGGCGCAAGGCGCGTAAGGGATCGCTACGGACTAATCCGAATATCGAGATTCCGCGCTATGTCTCGGCGGTCAACATTCACTGTATTCCTGGCGGCTATCACAACGAGCTGATTGAGGACGACGTGCTGCCGGGCGCGGTGTTTGATCCGGGCGTGTTTCTTTATTCGATGGGACGGATGGGGGCCTACAACGAAGATATTGGCGCCACCATTCTTTCTTACCTGCGTCAGAACCGACCGGGTTTCTCGCCGAAACGGATCTTGGATTTGGGGTGTTCCGTGGGGCACAGCACGTTGCCCTATGTGGACGCTTTTCCCGATACCGAGGTGCATGCGCTCGATATTGCGGGCCCCTTCGTTCGCTACGCTCATGCTCGTGCGGAATCAATGGGCAAGGCCGTTCATTTCTCGCAACAGAACGCCGAGGCAACGGATTATCCCGACGCCCATTTCGATCTGATCGTTTCGCACATCTTGATGCATGAAACTTCTCACAAGGCGTTGGCGAATATCTTTGCGGAATGCCATCGCCTGTTGAAGCCAGGTGGGGTGATGGTGCATGCCGAAACCCCAACCTTCGAAGGGATGGACCCCTACGATCAGTTCATCCTCGACTGGGATACCTACAACAACAATGAGCCGTTCTGGGGACCGCTCAAGGATCTGGACCTTGCCGCATTTGCCGCGAAACAGGGCTTCGATAAAGGGAAGTGCTTTTCGAAGGTGCAGCCCAGTGCTGTTGGCGAAGAATATGCGAAGGGCCGCACGAGCCTGTTCCAGGCCGGCGACTTCGGTGGTGCCGGGGCGTGGTTCCTGTTTGGCGCCGAACGGTAGGCCAGAGACCACTCGAAATACCCTGAATGGCGAGGCCCTGCGGTCGCTCGTTTGCGCGGCCTTTGGCATGCGAGGAATACCGTCCGCTGCCGTTGCGGCAAGCTTTCCTTGACGTGCCCCCCAGGGGCGGCAAGAGTCTCCAAAACGATAAATGAGCGGACATTGGGGAGGCGCCGTTATGAAATCGGCATTAATGCGTACGCTCGCTGTGCTTGGTCTGACGTTTAGTTTCGCCGTTCCCGCTTATTCTGCCGACCTGTTGGTCCTCACCGACGACGTGCCCGCCGGGCTCGATTTCGACGGGCCCACGTCTTCGACCATTCAGTCCTACAGTGGGATCGTCAATCTGCTCGATCCGCTGGTCTACTTTCAGAATGGACCGGTCAACAGCGAGGGCGTGCAGCTGCTAGACTTCCAGCAGTTCGAGGGCCGATTGGCCGAGTCCTGGTCATTCGACAAAGCGTCGCTCACCTGGACACTCAATCTGCGCCGCGGCGTCAAAGGCTGCAATGGCCAGACCTTCAATGCCGACGACGTGATTTACACCTATGCCCGGGCGAAGTCGGTGTCGGGTGCCGCGCCGATCGGGTGGTTCCTTGCCAGCGTTTCGTCGATCGATGGGTTCACCCCCGCCGTATTCGGTGGCCGTGACGCACAAGTTCTCGGCGATGAGGTAAAGAAGGTTGACGACTTCACCGTCACCATTCGTCAGTCCGCGCCGAATCAATTGTTTCTCCCTGTTCTGACGATTTTTGCGAGCAACATCCTCGACAAAGAAACCATGGAGGAAAATGCGACCGCAGAGGACAAGTGGAGCCACACCTATAACAACAATGAAAACGCCCCTGGATTTGGGCCCTGGTGCATAACCGAATGGCGCAAAGGAGAAGAACTCCGGGCGCGGGCCAATCCTGATTACTACCGAGGCAAAGCGGCTTTCGACAACGTGATCTTGCGCAAGGTACCACAGAGTTCGAATCGCGCCGTGATCTTGCGGTCGGGCGAAGCTCACATCGTCGAACGGCTAACGCCGAAGGAATACGACAACCTCAAGCGTGCACGAAACGTCAAGGTGCTGGGAACGTTCGGCAACGAGAACTTGTTCCTCCATCTGAACTACAAAGTGAAGCCCTTCGATGACGTTCGGGTGCGACGGGCAATTGCCCACGCCATTCCCTATGACCGTGTCATTCAGACCGGTTACTTCGGGCAGGCGCGCAAGTGGGCCGGTGTGATCCCCTCAAGCTATCCGGGGTTCCACGTTTCGCCAACACAGTATGAATTCAGCCCGACCAAGGCGAAGGCGCTGCTGGCCGAGGCCGGCTACGCAAATGGCCAATGGCTCGATCAGTTCGCGGACTCCTTCAAGATCACCTATCAGTCCGAACGCGAATCCGTACTGGGCCCGGTTGCAACCGTGCTGCGGTCGGCTTTCGAAGAGGTTGGGATTCCGGTGGTCTTGGACCCCATTCCCGCCACCCAATATGGCGACCGCGAGTTGGTGAAGAAGGACTTGCCGCTTGGCTTGACCGATCACGTCAAACCGATCGGGGTGGATGCCGGGTATGGCGTTCAGCTGTCTTATGTCTCGTCTGAGAAGGGCGGCATCCTTAATTCGATGAACTACGCCAACGATCTGGTCGATTCGAAGTTCTTTGAAATGCTGGTCGAAGGTGACAACACCAAGCGCGACGCCTTGCTGGTTGAGATCCAAGACCAGTTGATGGCTGATGTCGCTGTGGTGCCGGTTGTCGAATTTAAGACGAACTGGGCGATTAGCGATCAGATCAAGGGCGTCACGTGGCACCCGGATAATTCAATCCACTGGTACGACTATTCACCAGTGAACTAACCGAATGACCACCGGCTGCATGGTGGCGGGGTCAAACAACAAAAGGGAGGACTATTAATGAATCGATTGGCTGGGCTATTGGGCTCTGCGGCGTTGGCGTTTGGCCTATCCGTGGGGCCTGCGTTGTCCGAAAACTTACTCACCTTGGCTGAAGATGTTCCAGCAGGCCTGGACTATGACGGTGCGTCGATCGCTATTCCGGCTACGCAAACCGGCGTGGATAATCTCCTTGAGCCGCTGATCTACTACAAGGAAAAGGGCGTCAACGACGAAGGCGTCATTATTCATGACTTCACGCAGTTCGAGGGACGCCTGGCCGAGTCATGGTCGTACGACGAGGCGACACTCACGTGGACCTTCAATTTGCGGCGCGGCGTTAAGGGCTGCGATGGCGCAACCTTCGATGCCGACGACGTTATCTACACCTTCCAACGGGCAAAATCGGTTTCCGGCGCTGCACCCATCGGTTGGTTCCTGTCGAACGTTGGCTCGATCGACAACTTCACGCCGGCCGTCTTTGGTGACAGCGACGACGCGATAAAAGCAAAGGTGCTGGGCGACGAAGTTCAGAAGGTCGATCAGTACACGGTCAAGATTCGCCAATCGGCACCGAACGCCCTGTTCCAGCACGTGCTGACGGTTTTCGGCCTGTACATCTACGACAAACAAACCATGGAAAAGCACGCAACGTCTGAGGATCCATGGAGCCACAAGTACAACGACAACGAAAATGCACCGGGCTTTGGCGCGTATTGCTTGTCGAAGTGGGAAAAAGGCGACCGGTTTGAGGTCGTTGCAAACCCCGATTACTACCGCGGCAAACCTTTCTTCGAACGTGTTGTGATGTTGAAGGTTCCCGAAGCCGGGAACCGCGTTGTGACGTTGCGTTCGGGCCAGGCTGGCCTTGTTGAGCGACTTACGCCCAAGCAGTTCAATAGCCTGCGCGGCGTGAGAAACGTCAAAGTTGCAGGTGTTGTTGGGAACGAGAACCTCTTCGTTCATCTGAACTACAAGACACCGCCGTTCGACAACATTGATCTACGCAAGGCGATCGCCCACGCGATTCCCTATGACGCGATCATTCGGGATGCTTATTTCGGTGATGCAAAAAGGTGGAAGGGCATCATTCCTAGCTCGTACACCGATTTCCATCAGCCCTCGACGCTCTACGACGAGAACTTGGAAAAAGCGAAAGAGCTTCTGGCGAAGGCCGGCTACCCGGACGGAAAAGGACTCGAGCAGTTCAAAGACGCGTTTAACCTTTCCTACATTACGGAAAAGGAATCGCAGCTCGGTCCCGTCGTCACCCTGATCAAGAGTAACTTGGAGAAGATCGGCATCGACGTTCAGCTGGATCCGATGCCGCAGACCCAATACGGGGATCGGCAGCTCGTAAAGAAGGACCTACCGTTCGCGGTCAACGATCAGGAGAAGCCGATTGCACCTGATGCGGTGTATGGGTTCCTCTTGTTCTTTGTTTCCCAGGAGAAGGGTGGCCTCAACACGATGGTCAACTACTCCAATGCGAAGGTCGATGAACTCTATGCCAAAGCCTTGGTTGAAGGTGATGCGGCAAAGAGAACCGCGCAGGCAGCTGAGGTTCAAGAGATCTTGGCCGATGAAGTCGCGTGGATCCCGGTGCTTGAGTGGAAGACCCAGTGGGCTTTCAACGACAAGATCAAGGGCATCAAGTGGCACCCGGATAACTCGATCCGGTGGTACGATCTGAGTAAATAGTTCGCAGAGAATTGGCGTCGGCGGCTTAGCCGTCGGCGCCTCTGCGATCTACTTGCCTCGCCTCGGCGGGGCCTATTTTTGTCGCCGGTGGCAAACCAACGTGAGAAGGGGATAAGAGCATGGCAGGCAGGCTAAGAGGCAAGAAGGCACTGATTACAGGTGCATCCAGTGGAATCGGCGCAGGTGTTGCTTTGGCCTTCGCAAAAGAAGGCGCTGATGTCGTCATCAACTTCCCCAACAAGAAACAGGAGGCTGGCGCCAAGAAAGTTGCTTCGGCGGTGCGCAAGGCCGGTCGGAAGGCCTATCTCGTGCAGGCAGATGTCTCAAAAGAGACCCCGGTTCGCCGCTTGGTGAAAGAGTCGCTCAAGCGGCTTGGCCAAATCGATATTTTGGTGAATAACGCCGGGATAGCATCCGGTGCGCCGGTCGAAAAGATGCCGGTGGCGATGTGGGACGAAATGATTGGTGTGAACCTCCGCAGCGTATTTCTGGTAACGCGGTTTGTGCTGCCTCACATGTACAAACAGGGCTCAGGCAAGATCGTGAACAACGCGTCGCAGCTCGCCTATCTTGGCTCTGCGGGCCTCAGCCATTACTGCGCAGCAAAGGCAGGGATCATTTCGTTCACCCGTTCCTTGTCGCGCGAAATCGGTGATCGCAACATAAACGCCAACTGCGTGGCGCCCGGTGCGACCTATACGCCCATTCTCGACTCGGTCGAAGAAGATCACCTCAAGGCCATCAAGGCTATGATTCCGAAAGGTGACCTTGGGCGCGTCGATCAGATCGTGCCGGCATTTGTCTATCTAGCATCCAACGAAGCGAGCCACATGGTGGGGCAAACGATCAGCCCCAATGGCGGCGACATGATGCTCTAAGGACGCCGAGTATGGCCAAACGTCTCAAGGGCAAAGTCGCGCTGATTACCGGTTCGTCCAGCGGGATTGGCGCCGGCGTGGCCAAAGCCTTCGCCCGCGAGGGTGCCGACATCGTGCTGAACTATCCCAGCAAAGCCGAAGAGCGCGAGATCTGGGATGTTCAGAAAGCGATCGAAAAGATGGGCCGTGCTGCGATCGTGGTGAAGGCCGATGTTTCGGTTGAGGCGCAGGTCAAGCGCATGGTCAATGAGGCCATCAAAACCTTCGGCAAGATTGATATCCTTGTGAACAACGCGGGCCACGCGGATCGTGGTGCACCGGTCCAGGACATGTCGGTAGAGATGTTTGATCGAATGGTCGGTGTGCACCTACGTGGGACCTTCCTGTGCACCAAATATGTCCTGCCGCAGATGTACGAGCGGGATTATGGCAAGATCATTAATGTCTCAACGCAGTTCGCGTTTGGTGGGACGCCGCTTTTCACGCACTACAATGCCGCCAAAGCTGGCATCATCGCGATGACCCACACGCTGGCCCTAGAGGTTGGTGAGCGCAATATCGGCGTGAACTGTGTTGCGCCGGGCGCGACCTGGACGCCGATGGTGGAGCAGGTGCCGCCAGAGAAACCAAAGACGGTTCTCGCCAAACAAACTAAACACCGCTTTGGCGATGTCGACAAAGACATCGTCCCTGCCTTTGTGTTCTTGGCAAGCGACGAGTCTCGTTTCTTCGTCGGTCAAACACTGGGGCCCAACGGCGGCGACGTATTTAGTTAACTCGATTAGAGGAGAGAGACATGGCTAAACCAATTGCATTGGTAACCGGTGCAGGTATCGGAATCGGCGCGGCAACGGCGATTGCCCTTGGCAAAGAGGGCTACCGGGTCATCGTGACGGACGTGCTCGAAAAAGAGGGCAAGGCGATTGCGCGGAAGATCAACCGCAGCGGTGATGCCGAATTTCACTATATGGATGTAGCCGACACGTCTTGCGTCAAAGACGTCGTCGCGACGGTTGAGAAGAAATACCGCGGCGCGCTTGATGTGATCATCAACAACGCTGGGATCGCTAAACATATGCCGCTACGAACGCTCAAGGACGAAGAGTGGGATATCACCCACGAGATCGACCTCAAGGGCATGATGCG
>CALJDF010000125.1 GCA_938023835.1 uncultured Alphaproteobacteria bacterium | reverse complement strand
TCCTCGGCCGCCGTTAGGGGCCGGCCCAACCGCTCGGCCAGGGACGCGGCCATCAGTGTGGCGAGGCGCGCATCGTCCGCCTCGCGCAAATAATGCCCATTTAGATTGTCGAGTTTGGCCAAGTCGAGACGCGCCGGTGATTTGCCGATACCGCCGAAGTCGAACCAGGCAATCGCCTGATCGGTCGAAATGGTCTCGTCGTCGCCATGGCTCCACCCCAAGCGAAGTAGGTAATTCCTCAGCGTTTCGGGCAAATACCCCATGTCGCGATAGGCCTCGACCCCCAGCGCGCCGTGCCGCTTGGATAACTTGGCCCCGTCCGCGCCGTGGATAAGCGGAATATGCGCGTAAACCGGGTGGTCCCAGCCCAGCGCGGTGATCAAATTCGCCTGCCGAAAGGCGTTGTTAAGGTGGTCATCGCCGCGGATCACATGGGTCACCCCCATGTCGTGATCGTCGACCACCACCGCCAGCATATAGGTCGGCGTCCCGTCGGCGCGCAGCAACACGATGTCATCCAAGCCATCGTTTTGGATGGTGACCTCGCCCTGCACTTGGTCGTTGATAACGGTCGTCCCCTCAAGCGGCGCGCGAAACCGAATGACCGGGTCCATCCCGGTCGGCGCCTCGCTCGGATCACGGTCGCGCCATCGTCCGTCGTAAAGCCGGGATGTCCCCGCGGCGCGCGCCTTGGTGCGCATCTCTTCGAGTTCTTCCGGTGTCGCGTAGCAACGGTAGGCATGCCCGCTCGCAACCAAGGCCTCGACAGCCTCGACATGGCGGTCGGTTCGGGCAATCTGGCTTTCGGGTTCACCGTCCCAATCCAGCCCCAGCCATTTCAAGCCCTCGATGATGGCCCGCACTGCATCGTCGGTCGACCGGGCGCGGTCGGTGTCCTCGATGCGCAGCAAAAAACGCCCGCCGCAGTGGCGGGCATACAACCAATTGAACAACGCCGTCCGGGCGCCGCCAATATGGAGGTATCCGGTCGGCGAGGGGGCGAACCGCGTCACTACATCGGTCATTCGAAACTCCTTGGCGCCGCTCACAGCCCACAAACGCGGTGGTTGGCGACTTGTCTAGGCGGCACAGTGATGGCATAGCCTTGGCATGAAGCAAAGCCCCTCCGCTCAAAAACCGCTCTTGGCGCTGCCCTGGTTCGCGCTGTTTCTTGCGACCATCGTCGTCTTTGACACGCACGATGGAGAGGCGGCAGATGTCGGGCCGCTCTACCTAGGTCCCGTGGCCCCGCTGCAAGGGCCCATACATCTCCAAGCACGACCAAACGGCGCCGCCTTTTGTACGCTCCGTCAACGCCTGGTCACCGATGATGGCGAACCATCATCACAAGTCGTCACTTTTGAAACCCGCGTAGAGGGGACCGCCGACGCGGCGGTCCTTGTCCAAACCGTCAGGGGGCATCAGGACACCGCGACGTCCCCCGCAACATTCGGCTACCAACACCGCATGACCTTGGCCCCAACCGGTCTTGCGGTCGCCGCGGAGGCCCGCGCGATCCCCGGATTTCCGATCGATGCCGCCGAGTTGCGGCGGTCAGCTTTAGATGGCGAGGTCGATATTCGCGACGCCATCTTTTCGGGACGCACGTTCACCCAGGACGCAACGCTAAACCGGACACCGCAGGCGACGTTTCGGTTTCTGAAGCCCGTCATTCCGCGCGACCTAGACCTTGATGCCCAGGTTGACCGCCGCGACCAAAGCCACGTTGCCGGCCTTGTCAGTAGCCCGGACGGTCGGCAAAGCATTCTGTTCGAAATCGACGCGCAAATGACGACCGTGCGCCGCGCCGGCGCCACAGATACCGTCTTCAAGGGACAGCTCGTTGTCGACCGGACAACCGGCCTGGTCGCCGGGGAGGACTGGATCGCACGGATCACCAAGACATCGACAGATCCCTTCGAACTCATCACAAGCGTGCGGTGCAGTGTCGAGTCCGAGGGTTGACGCGGGGTTCACCGACCCGTCCCCCGGGGATGACAAGCTCGTCGCGACTGTTCTAGAGTGCCGCTACGCTAAGCGGCTGTTTGGAGAGGGGTTCGGTGACCTTCGCGCGGTTGGGCCAGAAGCGGCGCAGAAGAGGTACCTCGTATTGGGGACGATCGACGGCGGCCGAGACGTTGTTTTTTTTGACGAGGGCGCTCAGTTGATCGACGCGAAGAACGGAAAAAACAGTGGCGCGTAAAGTATATCCGGGTTCAAAGGGCTCCTCCGAGGTAAAGCCTGAGGAGAAGATCCATCACTCGCTGCTCGATAGCGGCGCGCGGATCTTTGAGGTCATCGTTTATAACCAACGGGTTCGCGACGCCTTCAACCTCGGCGAGCATCACCCCCAGTACGATGACGACTGGGCAGATAACCGCTACGTCGAGGTCAAAGCGGTCAGCCCCACTGCAGCGCGGCGAAAGCTCGCGTCGCGCTATCCCAAACACCTCGGATTTGTGATCGTCGATGTCATCGACCCGTCTTCGAAGTTCGACGAATAGGGCGGAATAAGCCTTCGCGGTCGACGTCGGCATTTATGCGCGACGGAGAACTTACTACACCTTTGCTTAAAGGCCTCTGACACACCACAACGTCGGAGGCGACAATGACGATCACGAAACGAGCCCTTCTCTTTGGGCTCACGACCGCATTGGCGGTGGCCGCGACCGGTGGCCCCGCACTCGCGCGAGAAATCTGGGTCGAAGGAAAGTATCGCCGCGACGGTGTCTACGTCCCCGGCCACTATCGGACCGGACGGGATCCCAGCCCCATTGACGACACCAAACCCAACCGAATTCCCAATGACGAACGAAGCGGCGGCCGCCTTTACGACGGCAGCGACAACTATGGTCGTGACGGGCTCTTTGGGCGGCGCAACAAAGGCGGCCAACCCCGCGGAAGACGTCTCGGCGACTAACCGTACGCCGCGCTGATCGACACGCCGCGTTCGTGCCCGCACGCGGCTAGCCATCCCCAACCACGGTGGGCCGGGTGACATGACTCGTGCGATCCATCCCACCAATCCCCAACCGGCGATCCTTTGGTTGCCGGTTGGAATCGGCACCGGGGTGGCCATGTACTTTGGTCTGCCGGTTGAGCCTGGCGGGCTAACGATCGCGGCCATCCTGGCGGGGGCCGCCGTCCTGTCGGGTGTCTTTTGGCGATCAAAGCCAAAACGCGCCGTCGTGATGGCCGGGCTCGCGATCACCCTCGGCTTCGCGGCTGCGGATCTGCGCACCACGCTGGTTGCCGCGTCGGTCCTTGCCCAACGAAACGCGCCGGTGATCCTTGAGGCCACCGTCCTTCGGGTCAAGGCGCGGGCACGAGGTGGGCGCCTGACCCTCTCCGCACTCGACCTGCGAGACGGCACCGTGGCCGTGTTGCCCGAACGGATCCGCGTCACGATTCGAAGTGGGGCTTTGCCGACGCCCGGTGCGCGGGTTCGCCTGCGCGCGATTCTGATTCCACCACCCGGACCCGTCGCACCCGGCGCCTTCGACTTTGCACGGCAATCTTGGTTTCGTGGCATTGGTGCCGTGGGGTTCGCCCTGGGCCCCGTCGATATTCTCGAGGCAACCCACTCGGGCGCCGTGATTTGGCTTCCCGCCGTGCGAACCAGGTTGGCTGCCCGTATTCGCGACGCGCGCCCGGGTCCCAGCGGCGCCATCGCTGCGGCATTGATGACCGGGGAACGCGGTGCCATTCGGGCGGCCGACCTCGACTCGATGCGTGATGCGGGGCTTGCCCATCTGCTGGCCATCTCCGGCCTTCACGTCGGGTTGATTGCCGGCCTCGAATTCTTCGCCGTGCGCCTCTTTTTGGTCGCACTGCCCACCGTCGCCTTGCGCTACCCGATCAAGAAATGGAGCGCCCTCGCGGCACTCCTCGCGGCCTTCGCCTACCTATGGCTCACCGGCGCGACGGTACCGACCTAGCGCGCCTTCATGATGACGGCCATCGTCTTGGGCGCCGTCATGGTCGACCGACGAGCAATTTCGATTCGCCTCGTCGCCGTCGCGGCGACAGTCGTTCTGCTGGTCCACCCCGAAAGCCTCCTGGGCGCGAGCTTTCAGATGTCGTTTGCCGCCGTCGTCGCCTTGATTGCAGCCTATGAAGCGGCCGGGGCGCGATTTGCCGAAGGGCGGCGACGGGCCTCATGGCCAAAACGCACGATGCTCTAGCTTGCGGGTGTCGTATTCACCACGATCATTGCCGGGTTGGCGACGATGCCGTTCGCCGGGTTCCACTTCAATCGCATCGCGGTCTACGGCTTGGTCGCCAATGCAGCCGCTGTCCCCGCGACGGCGCTTTGGATCATGCCCAGTGCCTTGATGACCTATCTCCTGGCGCCCTTCGGCTTGGAACATTGGGGCCTCGTTCCCATGGTTTGGAGCATCGACGTCGTGCGGTGGATCGCACACACGGTTTCGAGTTGGCGCGGTGCCGCGTTGATGATCCCGTCTGCGCCGCTCTGGGGATTGGTGTTGGTCGTCGCCGGTGGGCTTTGGCTGTGCCTCACCCGCGGGCGACGACGTTACATCGGCATCATGGCAATCCTTGTGGGATTGAGCGCGCCGCTCTCGGTCGACCCGCCAATGATCCTGGCCGACCGGCAGGGGCGCTATCTCGCGGTCCGGCTCGAGCGTGGCTACACCATCAGCCGCACGGCGCGGTCCTTTGCCGCAAAGATGTGGCTTCGACGGGTGGGCCAAGACCGCGCACCCGCCTGGCCGCAGCCGGGCCAAACCGGTGGCGATGGCCAGATGCGTTGCACGGCGACGGGGTGCCGGCTCGAGACCGCGGTCGGTCCGGTGCTGATCAGCGACGACCCGGTCGCCATCGCGCAACATTGTGGTGAGGTTGTGTTGGTGGTCAGTCGCGAACCCCTTCGCCACCGTTGCGCCGCGCGGGTGGTCGACCGTTTCGATGTTTGGCGCCACGGTGCCCACGCGATTTGGCTGGGAAATGAGAGCGTTAGGGTCAAGACCGCACATCAGTCGCGCGGCGCCCGACCTTGGGTCGAGACTACGTCGCGTCAATGGCCACGCCGTCAAAACAGATCGGCTCGACCCGCGCGCTAAGGAGTGGCCGGTGCGAAAGTGCTATAAGCGTCGAAAACGTGCGCGGGAGAAAGAATGGGTCCGCTTAAAGTCGTCGGCGCTGCAGGCCTCTTACTATCGGCACTTGGTGCGTTCCCGACCGAGGCCGCGGAATTCGGCGTGCCGGTTTTTGACGGTGTCATTCGTCCGATCACCACACCCTTTCGCATCGAGGTGCAACCGGGTTGGCAGGCGCAGTGTGTCTCTCGAATCGATGAATTAGCCATCGAGATCGACAAGACAACCACAAATGACGACGGCGTCATCCTCAGCGCCCATGTCAACAATTCGCGGCGATCCGTGAGTGCGGTCGAGGTCTTCGGAGTCCAAGTGTTTTTCACCCGCGAAGGCGCCGCCGCAGACGTTCAGATCGAGGAAATCGCCGGCCACCCGATCAGCGACGAGACCTTTCACAATCTCCGCAGCGTTGCGACATCCATCGTGCCCGAAGCGGAGTTTGCCGGTCGGATGTCCGATGAGATCGACGACGAAAGCGTTGCACCGTCGAGCGCCCAGCGCGGCGTCGACATCGCCCTTCGCCTTGCCGTTGAAGGCACCACTTCTTCGGAAGGCGAGGAGTACGTCTTTATCCGGCGAAGCGGCCTCATGAGCGGTTCACTGGAGGGCCAGCACGTGAGCATTCGTTTTGAAGGCTATACGCGATTGCATCGCGCCAGTGGTTTGGTTGCCGAGCAGGTCCTGAACACCGAGCTTCGCACCGATAGCGCCAATCCGCGGCGCGAAGAATCCCGCCTATCCTGTGAGATCACCCGCAGCGGGTGATGCCGCCTTAGTGGTATTGCCGGATCAACCCGACCAAGCGGCCCTGCACCTTGACCCGGTCGGGGCCGAAAATGCGGGTCTCGTATTCGGGATTCGCCGCTTCCAACGCGACCGACGAGCCACGCCGACGTAGACGTTTGAGCGTCGCTTCTTCGTCGTCCACCAGCGCCACGACGATCTCGCCGTCGTTGGCGGTTTCGCATTCCTCGATCACCACGACATCTCCGTCGAAAATGCCGGCATCGATCATCGAATCGCCATCGATCGACAGCGCATAGTGCCGCCTTTTCGGATTCAACATCGAGGCAGGCACCCCGGTTTGTCCCTCGGGGTCACGTAAAGCTTCGATCGGCGCACCGGCGGCGATCTTGCCGTAAAGGGGCAGGTCGACCGCTTCGGCCGCTTCGGCCATCACCACGGCCTGGGGCCGCGGGGGGGCGCCAAAGCTGCCCCGAATCACGTTCTCCGCATCGACCGGGACCGGGGTCGGGCGGGCATCCGGAACGCTGTCGCCCGGCAAGCGCACAACCTCAAGCGCCCGCGCCCGGTGGGGCAGGCGGCGTAAAAAGCCGCGCTCCTCAAGGGCCGTAATGAGCCGGTGAATGCCGGACTTCGACTTAAGGTCCAACGCGGCCTTCATTTCCTCGAATGATGGCGACACGCCGTCGTCTTCCAGCCGTTGATGGATGAAAAGCAGGAGTTGGTGCTGTTTCTTGGTGAGCATCGCGAGCCCTCTAACAACGCCCGAAGGCGGAACAAATGAGCAACATCGCTAGATGTTCTACATTGGTTCTCATTAGGGGTCAAGATGTGGGCTAGAGCCCCTGATCAGGTGCCTCGATCCTAACGAAGGGGACCACGGTACCCTCCTTGGCCGCCGCCGCGTGCGGCGGTCGAATGACCAACGCCTGCGCCGCCGCAAGGCGGGTCAGCATCGAGGAGTCCTGCTTATCGAACGGTGTCGCCACCAAGCCACCATCCTCGGCGCGGGTGAGGGTGGCGCGCAGGTAATCCTGGCGCTCGTCGTTCTCGGGTAGATCGCGACCAAGGCGCGCTGTATCGGTCTCCATGTAGTCGCCGCGGCGCCCCAGCATGGTGTGGATCGCGGCCGATACGAACACCAGTCCGCAGACCAACGACGACACCGGATTGCCCGGCAGCCCCAACATCGGCGTTTCCCCGATCGCGCCGAACATCAGCGGTTTGCCCGGCCGCATCGCGATGCGCCAGAAATCAACCGCGAGGCCTTTCTCGCCCAACACGCTTTGCACGAGGTCATGGTCGCCAACCGATGCCCCGCCCAGCGTGATCAGCATGTCTGCGCCGCGCGCGCCGTCCGCCATCGCGGCCAAGGACGCGCGATTGTCGGGTGCAATGCCGAGATCGATCGGGTCGCCGCCACGCGATTTGATCAACGCGGCCAACGCCAAAGCATTCGACGACACGATCTGACTAGGCCCCAGCGCGTCGCCCGGTTGCACGATCTCATCGCCGGTCGCCAGCAACGCGATGCGCGGTTTGCGCGTCACCATGAGCCACGGCACGTTCATCGCCGCCGCCAGCCCGACATCGCGCGCCGTCAACATGCGGCCCTTTTCCAGGCGCCTCTCGCCGGCACTGAAATCAAGCCCGGCCGGGCGAATATGTTTGCCGTGCGGTGCGCCTTCCGAAACCATCACCGCATCGCCGTCACGCGTGGTGTCCTCTTGGATCACGATGGCATCGGCGCCGTCCGGCACCGGCGCGCCCGTAAAGATGCGCACGGCGTCGCCCTTGCCGAGCGTGCCATCAAATGCGGCCCCCGCGGGCGCTTCGCCGATGATGCGCAGGGTTGTCGGCACCGTGGCGACGTCCGCCGCGCGCACCGCATACCCATCCATCGCCGAGACCGCCGCCGGCGGCTGCGTCACCCGCGCGGCGACATCCTCCGCCAACACCCGCCCATAGGCCTCCGCAACACTCACGCTTTCGGGCGCCAGTGGGTGCAACGCGCCGGTGATGCGTGCCAACGCATCGGCCACCGGCATGAGAGGGGACTTAGCCATGATGGGTCGCCGCCGTCACGACGCGGAGAAGTCGCCCGACTTCCCGCCCGCTTTGTGCAGCAGTTTGACCGCCGAGATCACCATCCCCCGGTCCACCGCTTTGCACATGTCATAGACGGTGAGGGCCGCGACGGATGCGGCCGTCAGGGCCTCCATCTCCACCCCGGTGCGTCCCTTCAACTTGCAGGTTGCGCTGATGTCCACGGCGTTGCGATCGGGATCACACACCAAATCAACCGTCACCGAGGACAGCGCCAAGGGATGGCACAGCGGAATAAGGTCGGCGGTTTTCTTGGCCGCCATGATCCCGGCCAAACGCGCCGTGCCCAAGACATCGCCCTTTTTGGCGCGGCCTTCTTGGATGAGCGCTAGCGTCTCAGGCTGCATCGTAATGGTCGCACCCGCGGTCGCGGTGCGCTCGGTCACGTCCTTGTCCGAAACATCCACCATCTGGGCGTTGCCCGCGGCATCGAAGTGCGTGAGTTTACCCACCGTCTACGCCTCTCAGGCTCGCAACCGCGCGGTGGGGGGTGTCAACAATGCGGCCGTCGCCGTCGCAACGTCGTCCTGGCGCATCAGGGATTCGCCCACCAGGAAACACCGCGCCCCACAAGCCGCCATCCGCTGCAAATCGTCAGGCGTGTAAAGCCCGCTTTCGGAGACCAGCGTCGCCATCTCCGGGACCTCGGCAGCAAGGCTCTCCGTGGTGCCGAGATCAACCTTGAGCGACGTGAGATCGCGGTTGTTGATCCCGATCAGGCGCGATGTCAGCGCCATCGCCCGTTCCAGTTCCCGCGCATTATGGACTTCGACCAAGACGTCCATCCCGAGGTCCAGCGCGGCAGCTTCGAGATCGGCCGCCATCGCGTCATCCACAGCGGCCATGATGATCAAGATGCAATCCGCCCCAAGCGCGCGCGCCTCGACCACCTGATAGGGCTCGAGCATGAAATCCTTGCGCAGGACCGGCAGCGTAACAGCGGCGCGGGCCGCGATCAGAAACGCGTCTGCGCCTTGAAAATGCGGCACATCCGTCAGAACCGACAAACAGGTTGCCCCGCCGGCCGCATAGGCGCGGGCCAGGGCAGGAGGGTCGAAATCAGGGCGGATCAACCCCTTGGAGGGCGACGCCTTCTTGATCTCGGCAATTAGTCCGTAGCCACCGCCCGCCGAAGCGCGATCGAGCGCGGCGCGAAATCCTCGCGGGGACGATTGCGCCGCAGCGCGCGCGATCAGCGCCGCCTCCGAGTGCCGCGCCTTCTGCGCCGCGATGTGGGCGCGCTTGTCGGCGCAGATTTGGGTGAGCGCGTTGCTCACATCGGCGGCCGTTCGTTGGTCGCTTTGATGAGGTTCTCCAGCACCGTGCGCGCCGCGCCGTTGTCGATGGCCTCCGCTGCCATCGCGACGCCTGCCTTGAGGTCGGAAACCTTGCCGGCAACGATCAACGCCCCGGCGGCGTTGAACAACACGATGTCGCGATAGGCGCCTTCGTGCCCGTCAAGCACCGCATTCAACGCCAGCGCGTTGGTCACCGGATCGCCGCCCTTGAGATCGGTGATGGTGGCGCGCGGCAAGCCTGCGTCTTCCGGCGTGATCTCGAACGTTTTGATCTGACCATTGTCGAGTTCCGCCACCCAGGTCGATCCCGTGGTGGTGATCTCATCCAACCCGTCCTGGCCATGAACAATCCACGCCCGCTCGCTGCCCAGGTTGGCCAGCACACGCGCCATCGGTTCAACCCATTCCTTGGCGAACACGCCGGTGAGTTGCCGTTTCACGCCCGCCGGATTGGCCAACGGACCCAACAAATTGAAAATCGTCCGCACGCCCATCTCGACGCGGGCCGGCCCGACGTGGCGCATCGCGCCGTGGTGGCGTGGCGCCATCATGAAACAGATGCCGGTATCCCACAGCGCCTTCTTAACGAGCGCCATGTCGCAATCCACATTCACGCCAAGCTCAGTCAACACATCGGCCGCGCCGGACTTCGACGACAACGCCCGATTGCCATGCTTGGCAACCGGCACCCCGGTTGCAGCGACGACGAGCGCCGCAGCCGTCGAGACGTTGTACGTGCCGGCCGCATCGCCGCCCGTCCCCACCGTATCGATGGCCCCCTCCGGCGCCTCGATCATGAGCGCCTTGTCGCGCATCACCCGGACGCCGCCGGCAATCTCCGTGACGGTTTCGCCGCGCAGACGCAGGCCCATCAACAAGGCGCCGATTTGGGCGGCGGTTGCTTCACCGGACATCATAATTTCGAAGGCGGCGGCGGCCTCAGCCTCGGAAAGGGTGCCGCCGGCCGCCACGCGGCCGAGAACCTCTTTCATAGAAATGTCTGCCATATCAACACCTTGTGCTGGCTTCTTGATGTGGAAAGCGGTGATGACCGAGGCAAGCCGCGGCGTGTAGCGAACTAAGCAGGGGAACCGTTGCAAGGTCAAGCGTCGCCAAACCTTGACCTTCCGGTAACTAGAACCCTTATATCACCGGAATGGACATCCCGCACAGTGACGAACGAACCGCGATCACCACAACGACACGCGCCAACGCGAGCGCAACGCTGGCCGTCGAGGGCATGACCTGCGCGAGCTGCGTCGCGCGGATCGAAAAAGCCTTGAACAAGATCCCTGGCGTCACGTCGGTCGGGGTCAATCTCGCCACGGAACGCGCCGAGGTCTCCTATGACGCCGCGCGCGCCGGACCCGACGATTTTGTTTCTGCCGTGACCCGAACCGGATTCTCGGTTCCGGACGACACCGTCACCCTACGGATCACCGGCATGACCTGTGCGACCTGCGTGGGGCGTGTCGAAACCGTCCTCAAACGCGTGCCGGGTGTCGCGGCTGTCCAAGTCAACCTGGCGACCGAGAAGGCCGCCATCCGGGCGCCGAAGGGCCTGATCGACCCGCGCCTTCTTACCGATGCGGTGGCACGGGCGGGCTATGGCGCGACGATCCAAGGCCAGACGACGCCCGAAGAAGAGGACCGCGCCCAGGCCCGCAAAGCACATCGCGAATTGTGGCATTTGCTCGGCGCGGCAGTCCTCGCGGCGCCGCTTTTGGTGCAAATGCTTTTTGTGCTTGGGGGCGGTCATGCGTTCCTGCCCCCTTGGCTGCAATTCGTACTGGCGACACCTGTTCAGTTCTACTTCGGTCGGCGGTTCTACGTGGCCGGCTTCAAGGCGGTCCGCGCCGGAACCGGGAACATGGACCTCCTCGTCGCGCTGGGCACCTCGTCGGCATATTTCTTCAGTCTCTTCCTTTGGCTCGTGCCGTCGTTCAACCCGGCCGGCCACCTTCATTTCGGCGCCGCCGCCGTCATTGTGACCTTCGTCCTCTTGGGTCGCTGGTTCGAAGGCCGCGCCAAGCGGGGCACCACGGCCGCGATCCGGGCCTTGATGAAACTGCGGCCCGACGCCGCCGCCGTCATTCGCGAAGGGCAGGAGGTCACGCTGCCGGTGGACCAAGTCGTCACCGGCGACCTCGTCGTGATCCGCCCCGGCGAGCGCATCCCGGTTGATGGCGTCGTCGAACAGGGCCGGAGCGATGTCGACGAAGCCCTCATCACTGGTGAAAGCATGCCGGTCGCCAAGGCGGTCGAGGACCCGGTTACCGGTGGTGCCATCAACGGGGCGGGTCTCTTGCACGTTCGGGTCACCGCGGTCGGCGGCAACACCACTTTGTCGCGCATCATCAAAATGGTTGAAGGCGCCCAGGCCAGCAAAGCGCCGGTCCAGCGCCTCGTCGATCGTGTCAGCGGAATCTTCGTCCCGGTGGTGCTGTTGATCGCCGCCGCAACCTTTGGCGCCTGGTGGCTCATTGGCGGCGACTACGCCGATGCGCTGATCGCGGCCATTTCCGTCTTAGTCGTCGCGTGTCCCTGCGCCCTCGGCCTGGCAACCCCGACGGCGATCATGGTGGGAACAGGCGCGGCCGCACGGGCCGGCATTCTCATCAAGGACGCCGAGGCGCTCGAACACGGTCACCGGATCAACACTGTGGTGCTCGACAAGACCGGCACGCTGACCGAAGGGCGCCCGGGCGTCACCGATATCGTGCCGGCAGACGGCGAAACCGAACAAGCCGTTGTGGGTCTCGCCGCATCGCTCCAGTACGGCAGCGAGCACCCCCTGGCGCGCGCGGTTCTCGATCGCGCCGCCGATCGCGAGATATCGAGCGAACCGGCCGCCGATTTCCAAAGCCTGACCGGTCGAGGGGTTCGGGGCACGGTCGACGGGCGTACCCTCTACCTCGGCAGCCCGCGTCTGATGGATGAAATCGGCGCCCCGCGAGAGGCATTCCGCGCACAGAGCGACGCCTTGGAGAGCCAAGGCCGGACCGTGGTGTGGCTTGCCGAAGCCGGCAGCGAGGCGCGCATCCTGGGCATTATCGCTGCGGCGGATCAGATCAAACCGCACGCGGCCGCCGCAATCCAACGCCTTCGCGATTTGGGCGTGCGCACGGTCATGCTCACCGGCGACAACGAACGCACAGCCCACGCCGTGGCCGCCGAAATCGGCCTCACCGACGTCATCGCCGGCGTCCTTCCCGTCGACAAGGCCGCTGAGGTCACCCGCCTTCAGAACAACGGCAGCCATGTCGTCGCCATGGTCGGCGACGGCATCAACGATGCGCCGGCCCTGGCCGCCGCCGATGTCGGGATCGCCATGGGGACCGGCACCGATGTCGCGATGCACACGGCCGGAATCACCTTGATGCGCGGTGATCCCTTGCTGATTGCCGACGCCATTCGCGCATCGCGCGAGACCTATCGCAAGATCTGGCAAAATCTCTTTTGGGCATTCATCTTTAACGTGATCGCCATTCCGCTCGCCGCCGCCGGGTTCTTGTCGCCCGCCGTTGCCGGCGGGGCGATGTCGATGTCGAGCGTGAGTGTTGTTTCCAACGCCTTGTTGCTGCGCCGGTGGCGCGCGCACGCCTCAGAAGGAGGGGCCCAATGAACATCGGTGAAGTGGCAGCCGAAACCGGCGTGACGGCGAAGTCCATTCGGTACTACGAAAGCATCAACCTGATCCCGGCACCCGAACGCACCGACGCGGGGTATCGTCAATACAGCGACCGTGATGTGCAGATCTTGCATTTCATCAAACGGGCGCGCGGACTTGGTTTCTCGGTTGCCGAAGTCGCCGAGCTTTTGTCGCTTTATCAGGACCGCGATCGGGCCAGCGCCGAGGTCAAAGGCATCGTCGAGGCACGCCTTAACGAGATCGATCAGAAGATCACCGAACTGGAAAGCATTCGCGCCACCCTGCGCACCTTGGCCGACCGCTGCCATGGCGACGACCGGCCGGATTGCCCGATTTTGGACGATTTCGCCGGGCTCTCGAACTAATGGTTGTTTCTGCACCGGTGGGTGGGCTAGCGTGTTAACCGTTTTGAATCATACGGTTAGGCCATGTACTCAAAGTATGGTGGTAAGTTGAAACGGTGGCTCACCCGCGGCCGCATCGCGGCCCTTGTGATCGCCTTGGTCGGCCTCGGTCTTTTGGTGGGCGGCACCACCGGCACGCTGGCGAGCCGCGAAACCGGCACCGAGCAAGCCAACGCGGCCAATCTCTCGTCCAAACCCGAACCGACGGCCGAGACAGCCGCCGGAAAAGACGACACGCCGGCACCGCATTCGCACGCCCCCACGGCTAAGGCAGCACCCGCCAAGCCAACCACGACAGCCCCACCGACCACGCGCATTGCGCTGGCGCCGCGTCCGGATCGGGACAGACCCGCGCGCCGCCTTGTCGAGTTGGTCAAGGCAACGCCCCCAAACGGAAAGGCCACATCGAACCATGTGACCGCCGAAACCGGCGCCGCATGGCGACGCTTTGCCGCGACCTCACCGGTTGCCGACGGTCCGATGATCGCGATCGTCGTCGACGATTCCGGCCACGACGTCGCGCGGACCAAACGCCTCGCCGGGTTTCGCGACGGCGTGCTGACCCTGGCGTTCCTGCCTTATGTGGAACAGCTTGATGCGCAGACCGAGATCGCCCGGGCAGGGGGGCACGAAATCCTTCTCCACCTCCCGATGGAGCCGCTCAACCCCGAGGTTGATACCGGCCCCAACGTCCTCAACATCGATCTGCCGCCCTCGGAACTGGACGCGCGTCTCCACTGGAACCTTGCGCGCCTCGAGGGGTACGTCGGGATCAACAACCATATGGGCAGCCGGTTCACCGCCGACCGCCCCGCAATGGCGCATCTCATGAAAGCGCTGCACGACCGCGGCCTGTTGTTTCTCGATTCGCGCACGACGAGCGCCACCGTGGGCCGTGAAACCGCCTCGGCGGCCGACGTGCCGTTCTTGCAACGCGACGTCTTCCTCGACAACGAATCGACCGAAGCGCATGTCGCGGCTCAGCTCGCCGAGACCGAAGTTGTCGCCCGGCGCCAGGGATACGCGATCGCCATCGGGCATCCCCATAAATGGACAATCTCGGCGCTGGAAGCATGGGCACCGGGCGCACGCGACCGCGGCTTCGTCCTCGTCCCCCTGACGGCGGTGAAGAAACATCAGCAGCAAGACGTGGCCCAAGGGCCCATCCACAAAGGGAAGGAATCACAGTGACGGCCAACCACACCTACTTGGTCAAAGGCATGACCTGCGGCGGATGCGTGAAATCCGTCACCAACGCCCTCCAGCACGCCGACCCCACCGCGCAGGTTTCCGTTGAACTGGAAAGCGGCAAGGTCACCCTCGAAAGCACCCTGAGTGACGACGCCGTCAAAAACGCGGTGGAAGACGCCGGCTTCGATTTTGAAGGACGTGCCGCCTAAACCGGTTGGTCCGACGGCACCACCGATTTGCGGCAACAGGTCGCATCCCGTTTGCGCCAGCGCGCGACTAGATTGCGGCCATGAAACATGTTCAGAAATGGTGTGCGGTCGCTGCGGCTACCGCGCTTGTTGTCTTTGGCCTTGCTGCGTACGCCCAAGACGCCAAGATCGGCGACCTCACGATCAGCGGTGGCTGGGCCCGGGAATCAATCGGACCGGCGCGAACGGCCGCCGCCTATTTGGAGCTTCACAACCACGGGAGCGATCCGATTTCGATCACGGGCGCAGCCAGCCCAACCGCCAGGTCGGTCGCGCTTCACCAAACCATCAAAGATGGCGATGTGATGCGCATGCGGCCCGTCACTGCCCTCGAATTAGCGCCCGGCGAACGCATCGCCTTGGAGCCAGGCGGTCGTCATTTGATGTTCATGGGGCTCAAGGAGCCCTTTCGCGAAGGCATGTCGATCGATGTAACCTTGTTCTTATCTGACGGTCGCGCCGTCCAAGTCGCGATGCCGGTCCGTCCCATCGGTGGTCACGACCATCAGGGATCGGGGCATACCGAACATCGCCACGAAGAAGGCCACCACGATCACGAAGACGATGCCCACGATGGCGACGACAAACACCACCACGAATAAGAGGGGTCGCGACAAATGAAGAAATCAACATTGCTTCTTGTTGTCGGGGCGGTGGCTGTCGTCGGCGCCGTCGCTGTCATCGGCAACCTCTTGTCGACTCCTAGCGGGTCCGCCTTGCAAGCCGATCCGGAGAACGAAAGCCAGGTCGCCGTCGGCAAGGTGGTCTACGAGGAAAACTGCGCCTCCTGTCATGGCGTCGGTCTCGAAGGAGAGCGCAATTGGCGACGACCCAAACCTGACGGCGGTCTCCGCGCGCCGCCCCACGATGAGACCGGGCACACCTGGCATCACCCCGACGATTTGCTCTTCCAACTCACCAAAGAAGGCGGCAAGGCCTACAACCCGCGTAGCGGTATGCCCGGTTTCGGCGACACGCTCACGGATGACCAAATCTGGTCGGTCTTGGCTTACATCAAAAGTCGGTGGCCCGACTCAATCCAAGAAAGACAGCGCGACCTGACAATGGCAAATCGCGGACAGTAGCTAAAAGCCCATCCCGCCGTGGCGCGACGCACCGCCGCCGGTGCCCGGCAGGATGTTTAGGTCGAGCGTATCCAACAGGCCCTGATTGACCGACACGCCGACCTCTTCTTGCAGGGCGATTTGGTATTGCTGAAGAATATCTTGAGCAATGCTCGCGTTCAGCACGTCACGGAGTTGCGCCAGCGCGATGTTATCGCCTTCGGGCGTTGCGGCGATGATCTCGTTCAGCCGTGCCACCGCAAACCCGTCTCCGGTTGCCGTGGGCGCCATCACGTGCTGACCCACCCGGGCGTCGAATAGCTGCGACACGAGGCCCGACGAAACGTCACTTTGGGATTGGCCACTCGCGCGGGTCAGCGGCGCACTCGTCTCCAGACGCGCATCGTGTTCCGCCGCAAGTTCTGCCAGCGACCGTCCTGCGTTGGCGGCGGCCAGGATCGTCTCCGCTTGCTGCCGCGCTTGTTGCTGTTTTTGATCGCGCACCCAATCCGCAATCACCCCATCCCTGATGTCGGCTAGGGGGCGGGCGGCTTCCGGGGTCACGGAATCAACGCGCGCCAAGAAGAAGCCACCGTCCGCCGACTCCTGGGGATTGCTCACGCGACCCTCTTCACCGCTAAAGACGCTCTCGATGAATCGATCCAGGTCGGCAATACCGGAAACCGTGTTGCCCGCGCGGTCACGACCAACCCGGTCAATCGCATCAAGGCGCACAGCGCTCAACCGAACTCGCGCAGCGGCATCCTCCAACGTCCGGCCGCCGGCCATTTCGTCCTCAAGCCGCGCCACCAAATCGTTCAGCCCGTCATACGACCGGTTCCGTTTGATTTCTTCTTCGATTTCGGCGCGTACATCGTCAAGGGGTTGCGTACCCTCAGGGGCAATGCGCGAGACCCGAACGATGTGAAACCCGAACGCCGTCTCAAGCGGGTCACTCACCGCACCCTCGCTGAGATCGAATATCGCATCGCCGAGATCCTCCGGCAGATCGAGCCATTCGACGGTACCAAGGTCGGTCGCGCCCTCGTTGATGGCGCCGGTGTCGGCGGCAACGCTCTCGAAGCTTTCACCCGCGACAAGACGCTCCCGCGCAGCAATCGCCTCGCTTTCTGACGCGTAAATCACCTGCTCGGCGTCGCGCTGCTCGGCGGTGAAATAGCTATCAATCCGCGCCTGGTACGTCCGCTCGAGTTCGTCCTGCGTCACTTCGATCTCATCGACCAAGGCATCGGGGGCAATCCAGACATAGGTCACGGCGCGGTATTCCGGCGCGATGTACCGCGACTCGTTCTCTTCGTAAAAACGCACCACATCAGGTTCTTCCGGGGCCGCCGGATCGGCGATCGTCGAAAGGTCGATGACGGCCATTTCGGCCACCCGTTGCTCTTGGCGGTGCTTAAAGATCGGCTCGATCAATGGGCCAGGCGCAAAGGTCCCCACCGAAATGCTCGAAAGAAGCTGGTCGCGGGCAAGATCGAGCCGGATGCTCCCGACGAACTCTTCTTCGGACAAGCCGTTTTGGGCCAGCGTTTGCAGAAATCGGTTCTGGTCGAAACGGCCGGTCACATCGTGAAACGCTTCATTCGACCACACGGCATCCCGAATAAGGCTGTCACTGATGCTCAAGCCGTAGCCGCGTGCGGTTTCGCCCAGCATCGTTTGGGTCACCATGCGGGAAATGGTCTGGCGCACGAGGCCAAATTCGCGGGCTTCATCGGGGGTCACGTTACGGCCCGCGCGCGAGGCGAGGGACTGTACATCGCGCTGGTAGTTCCGCACGAACTCCGCCGCGGTGATTTCTTGGCCACCCACGGTCGCCACCGACGGATTTGCCCCGGCGCCCAGAAAGATGTCGCCGATCCCCCAAACGGCAAAGCTTAGAATAAGCAGACCGAGGAGAATCTTGATGACCCAGGAGCTCACCCCCTGGCGAATTGAATCGAGCATAACGATGTTTCCTGACGGGCAGTGTTGAGTGGCCGCAGACTCGATATAGCCGTCGTACCGGTCCGCCGCAACCAAGCCCGAGTCTAGCCGATTTCCGACGCGACGCGACCGCCCCCGTGCCTTCTAGGCCCGGTGTCACAAATCTGTTATGGACCCACCAGAGCGCAACGCGCGCGCAACCAACAAATGGAGCCAAAAGTGGCCGTACGCCGGAAACTGATCGCGGGCAATTGGAAGATGAACGGGCTGCGCGAAGAGGCTATCGCGCAGGCAGGGGACATCGCCGCCAAGGCCATGGGACAAGACTTGGCCTGCGACGTCGTGATTTGTCCGCCGACCACCCTTTTGGCCAAGATCGACCGCGCCTTCGACGCCAGTTCCGTTGCCCTTGGCGGACAGGACTGCCATGCGGCAGAGAAGGGGGCCCACACCGGCGATATCAGCGCGGAAATGCTGTTCGACGCGGGCTGCCGCTATGTCATCGTCGGTCATTCCGAACGCCGGACCGATCACGGCGAGGGCAATGCAACCGTTCGAGAAAAGGCGGCCGCCGCGCACCGAGCCGGCATGACCGCCATCGTTTGTGTCGGCGAAACCGGCGCGGAACACGATGCCGGGGAAACCCTCAATGTGGTGGCGCGCCAGGTCGTTGAATCGCTGCCGCCCCAGGCCGACGGCGCGAATACCGTGATCGCCTACGAGCCGGTATGGGCCATTGGCTCCGGTCGCACCCCGACATTGGATGAGATCGCCGCCGTGCACGGCCATATCCGGGCAACGCTTGCGACAGCGTGCGGGGCGACCACAGAGGGTATGCGCGTGCTTTATGGCGGATCGGTCAAGGGCGCCAATGCCGCTGAAATTCTCGCCGTCGAGGCGGTGGATGGCGCGTTGGTGGGCGGGGCGAGCCTAAAGGCCGACGAGTTCTGGCAAATCGTCTCGGCCGCCGCAGCGTGACGTTGGGACGGTCAAGCATCGCGCTGACGTCCGGGGCACCTGATCCCGACACCTTGGGCAAGGTCCTCAGCGCCGCCGAACCCCTCTTGGGCCGCAATCACACGGTTTGTCAGCTGTTGATCCATGCGATGGTCGACCCCGACGGCCTCGCTGCCGCTTGGGCCGCTATCGAAGCGCTCCCCCCGTCATCGCGGCGGATGTTGGCCGCGTCCCTAGGCGAAATCATGGTTAGTCGCTAGCGGCCACCGTGATGGCGCGACCCTAGCCAAGTCGCGACATATGGTATAAAAGCCGCGCAAATCCAGCCGGAAAAGTAACGCCTCGATGATCCTCTTCATCCTCATTGTTCATGTTCTGATTGCCGTGGCGCTCGTCGTCATGGTGCTGCTTCAGCGCAGCGAAGGCGGCGCCTTGGGCATGGGTGGCGGCAACGCAACCGGCGGCCTGATGTCCGGTCGTGCCGCAGGGAACCTTCTAACCCGAAGCACCGGCATTCTTGGCGCCGCGTTCATGATCACGAGTATCGGCCTTGCCATTCTGACCGGCGTGACCTCGTCGAACCGATCGCTGTTCGATAACCCGCCACCGACCGCACCTGCACCGGTTCAACCAGAACAACCGGCCACGCCGGCGCAACCAACCGTGCCGCTGTCGCGTTGATCGGGTCGACAACCCAAAACCGACCTTTCGAAGATAAATTTTGTTGCGGCTGCGACTCTT
>CALJDF010000124.1 GCA_938023835.1 uncultured Alphaproteobacteria bacterium | reverse complement strand
AGTAGACCAGCGGTTCGAGCACCCGCACCATGCCACCATAGGATGGTGGAAAGGTACCGCCGGGGCCATCGACGTTCAGGCTGTTCGGTACGTTATACGAAAGATACAAGAGGTCTTTGGCCTGCGCCGTAGACGCGGCGCCGATGCCAAGCAACGCGACACTTGCCGCGGCCAGGGCATTCCTCATTTGGGTTTTCACAATTCCACCCTCCCAGTGGCATTTTTGAATGCGGTCGCAGACCAATTGGGGCGATTGCGAACCGATACACGACTCTGCGACCGTAATTTCGAAGGAGTCAAACGGCCATATCAAGCCGAATGTTCGGACTTTTCGCGGGGCGGTTTTTGGCATGTAATCGCGTTCGGGGAAATTCTGTAGGGAGGAAGCGATGCAACACCACAAGATCGAGGGTCGGATCGACTACATCACCGACGACGTCGGCGTGATGGGTCGCGAGTGGTTCACCCACTCGATTCACTCGGACGGTGCCCGCACGATGCGCGCGCTTACTGAAATGGACGACGACGATTTGATGCGCGATGTGACCTTCAGCGTCGATGCAAATTGGATTCCGCTTGATTGCTTTGTCCGCCTCACGATCGGCGACCGTTTCCACGGTACGGGTTGGTTCAGGTTTACCGAGGAATACACCGAGTGCGAGTCGTTCTCGATCGACGGTGGCCGGATCAGTCAGCGTTGGCCGCTCAATGGCCGGCCGCCGTTGTTCACCAGTCATTCGGTGGCATGCGACGCATGGACCAACGCGACCTTCGACATGGGCCGCAAGGACGAGCGACAACTGATCTACCCGCGGATGACCTGCTCGCCTCTCGGTAACGGCGGATCCGGCCCCATGCTCGGGAATTCGACAACCGTCACCCCGACACCGGCTACCCTGTATCTCGATTATCTCGGCAAGGAAGAAGTCACGGTGCCCGCCGGGACCTTTGAATGCGACCGGATTGCGCTGAACCGGGGAGATATCCCGCGTTTTGAAATTTGGACCCACGGGCCGGACTTCTTGCCGGTTCAACTGCGCTATGACCGCCTAAATCAGTACTATCAGTTGGCCGAACTGGAAATGTAGGACGGCGCGAACCTCGGAGGACTTATGGAACAGCAGTATCGACATAGCCTGCTTGTGCGCGAGAACCACGACGAAGAAGCGCGCGAGGTGTTCGCGATGGACTTGGCGGGGCACCTCGCGAAAGACGTCTTTCCGGGAACCCGTACCTTGTATAAGGCGCGGATCGAACCGGCGTTCACACGACAACGCGACCGCGCGCCGACGCGAACCGAGGCGCGCCATGCTTTGCTGCGGCAGCCCTATTATCAAATGTGGAGTTCACTGAAACGCACCGATCAGGAAATCCTGTTCGATGCGGTCGGCGAGGTTGTCGAGCACCAACTCGCCGACATCACCACCCGAAGCAAAAAACCCAAAGGGCGGGCCGGCGGCTCGCTTACCCTCGATCCAAAAATCAAACCGCCGCGCTACCTCACCGCCGTCGACATTCACTGCATGCCCGGCAACTACACTGCTGATCTCGGAAAAGACGATGTCTCGGCCGGGGCGATCTTTGATCGCGGGCTCTTCCTTTACGGTCGCGGCGGTTTGGGTCCGCTGAGCGACGACATGGGCGCCTCGGTCTGCGTCTGGTTACGCAAGGCCCACCACAAATTCAACCCCAGCGTCATTCTGGACATGGGGTGCTCGATCGGCGGCAACACCCTCCCCTTCGCGCGGACCTTCTCGAAAGCGACCGTTCACGCGATCGATGTGGGTGCCGGGGTTTTGCGTTATGGCCATGCCCGTTCCGAGGAATTGGGCGTACCGATTCATTTTTCGCAGCAAGATGCCGAGCACACCAGCTTCGCAGACGGCAGTGTCGATTTGATCGTGTCGCATCTCTTGGGACACGAAACCTCTCTGAGCGGCTACCGCAACATCATGCGCGAGTGCCACCGACTGCTACGACCCGGTGGAATGATGCTCCATACCGAAACCGAATGGTCGACCGAGACCGATCCGTTCAATCAATCAGTATTGGACTGGGAAACCCACTACAACGCTGAGCCCTTCAAGACCAAGCTCGATACGCTCGATAGTGCGGAGGTCGCGCGCGAGGCCGGTTTCTCAGCCGAGAAGGCATTCGTCGAGCGCGCCCCAAGCCTGCGGGCCGGGACCAAATACTACCAAGGGCGTTGGGTGATCTTCGGCGCCATCAAGTAAGCCTTAGACCTCAAGCACGATATTGCCGTAGAAGTCGCGGCTTTCGAGCATTTCGTGCGCTTTGCGCGCCTCGCTCAGCGGGAAACGCGCCGCCAGAACCGGCCGCAAATCGCCGCGCGCCAGAAAGCGCAGGACCTGCTTGATCGATTCCTTCGGAGTGAAATGCGTGCCGGTGAGCACGATCTGGCTGCGCACCAGCAACCGGCGGATATCGATGAGCGTTTCCGTCGGCTCGATCGACCCCGCGCTGGAAAGCCGACCGTTGTAGGCCAGGGCATCCAGACTTTGGCGCAAGATGTCGCCGCCGATGGTTTCCAGCACCACGTCGACACCCCGTCCGCCCGTTGCCGCGCGCACCTCTTCGGTGAGGTTTTGGGTGCGATAGTTCACGCCGACATCGGCGCCGTCTTGTTTGGCGCGCCGCAGCTTTTCGTCAGACCCCGCGCTGGCCACAATGCGGCAGCCCGTCATATGAGCGATCTGCACCGCCGCACTCCCTACGGCGCCGCCGACGGCGTTGATCAGAACCGTATCTTCGGGTCGCAAATTCACTTTGCGCCCCATTTCCCAGGCGGTGGCGTACGCAACCAGCGATGTCGCGGCATCAAGAAACGAAACCTCGTCAGGCAGCGGCAACAGGCTGAATTGGTTGACCTTGACGTACTCGGCGTAGGTGCCCCACCGGGTGTGACCGAGTTTGTCAAACGTTGTGCAGATGTTGTCGTGGCCTTGCAGGCAATAACACACTGGCTCGGCACAGGTGCCCTGCGACACGGTGAGTACTGGGACAACACGGTCGCCGACCTTGAACTCCGAGACCCCAGGACCGACTTCAGCCACGGTACCGGCGCCTTCGACGCCCAGGACATGCGGAAAGGTCACCGACGCATTGGGGACATTGCCGTTGCGCACCAGCATGTCGAACCGGTTGATCCCCACGGTATCCACCTGGATCAGAACCTCACCCGGTCCCACCATCGGTGTCGCGACCTCGCCAAACTCCAGCGCATCGGCGCCGCCGTGTTTCTCGATGATCACCGCCTTCATAGGGGGGCTCCACAGATTAAAGCGGCCAACCTCTAGTCGCCGGCCGCGCGTGTTTTACCGGAGTCTGACTGCGGGGCGATCTCTTGTCGATGACCGCAATGGGCACACGCCAAGGTTTCCCGGGTGATAATTGGCGGTCCCGACGCTGGGACTTCCCAGGTGGCGGCCATCCGCCCCCAGCCCGGCGCGCTGCATCAAGGGCATGGGATGGCAAGGCGCCGACCCAGTTGTTCTGCGAGCAGCCCATTAGTGCGCATTCGAGTCGGGTTGAAATGGGCACGCATATCGGTTTCGACGTGCGCGAGCCCATCCGCAGACAGCGACGCACAACACCGCACGACGCGCGCCAGCTCGGCGGCATCGTTGATGCCTTTGCACACCTGTTGGTCGGGCACATCTTCCAGCACCAAGCGGATACGACCGTCATGACCGACCTTGATCCGATCATTCGGCACCGCGATGAGGCCGTGCGACGGGAAGCCCACATGATCGAGAAAGAGTGCAATATCGTCGACGTCGGTGGCTTTTGCGTTAGCGAAATTGGTATCCAGCGTAAACAGGTCCTCGACGATGGCGATCCCCGCATCGTCGTCTACGAAAGCCATGAGTTCGTGGCATCCCACGCCGAACGAAAGCTCGGCGTGGGGGCGAAAGCTCCCTTCGCTGGCAACGCCGAGCCGCATGTTGGTCTCAGCCATCCCGAAGCGGGCCTTTCGCACGACGACGTCGCTCGGCACGCCATCGCGCTCAACCTCGCCTGAAAAGGTTCCGAGCAAGTCGGTGTCGAGGTCGGGCGGCACAAAGATCGACAAGCCAACCGCCTCCCGTAACGGCCCGCTGATCGCCTTTTCTTTATGATGTTTTGTTGCGAGGACCGCGCGGCGGTTCCGGTATTGTGACACTGTTCATTGCAATTAGTGGTAAGAAGCGCGCGATCTTAATGCGACCAAGAGTTGTTTCAATGGTGATTTCTTTCTACTGGCGTCCCCAGGGTCTTTTTCTTACGCGGGCAACCGCAACGTTCTTTGCCGGGATTTTATCGTTCGTTGCCTTCGCCGCGGCCGCGGACCCTGCGACCGTCCTCGAAGACCACCCGCTGGCGGGGAAAATCTGGTCCAGCTACACCAACCAACTCACCAGCGTTGACGATATTGTCGCCGCCGCTGAGGCTGCGGACGCCTTGTTGTTGGGTGAAAAGCACGACAATGCGCGCCATCACGAACTGCAAGCAGCCTTGATCCAGCGCCTTGCGGCGAGCCAGTCATCAGCCGTCCTCGTGTGGGAAATGATCGAGCCCGGGAAAGACCCCATCTTGGCCAAGGCAAAGGATGTCGGTGCGGCAGCGCTGGGCCCCGCCCTTGGCTGGGCAGACACGGGCTGGCCAGCCTGGGCAGATTACCAACCCATCGCCGCCGCCGCGATCGAGCATGACCTCGCGATGTATGGCGGGGCGCTGTCACGCGAGCAGGTTGGCGCGCTGTTGGACGGAAAAACGCCGCGAGGTAATCGTGTTGCACGACCGCTTGATGAGAGCCGACGCGAGGCGTTACTCGATCAGCTTGAAGCGTCGCACTGCGGGGCCGTGCCTCGCGCCGCACTGGCCGGCATGGCCAATGTACAGACGGCGCGCGATGCGGCGCTGGCCCGCGTCACCGCGAAAGCCATCGACCGCGGTGCGTATCCGATCGTTATCACCGGCGGTGGTCATGCGCGGCGCGACCGGGGTATCCCCTGGCACCTTCCCCGCCGCACCCTGTTGGTCGTGGCCTTTGTCGAAGTCCAGAGCGGTGAAGAAAACCCCGCACTCTATCTGGCGCCGGGAACGGCCGATTTCATTTGGTTCACGCCCCGGGTCGACGAGAAGGACCCTTGCGAGCGGTTCCGCCGCTAGCCGTCAGCCCGGCGCCACCAAACAATCGCGGCGGCGGCCAGGACAAGCCATCCCAAAATCAGAATGCCACCACCGAGGGGCGTGGCCATGGGGACCAGCACCACGCCGGTGAATGCGTGCAGGTATAGCGAGCCGGAAAACAAGACACTCCCAACAAGAAACGCTGCTGCCGCGAGATGCATGAGCCAACGTGCACCACCGCTCGCACGACCGCCGCCGAACCCTATCGCCACCAACACCACCGCGTGCCACCCCTGATAATCCGCGGCAAGGGCAAAGAGCCGCACAAGGTCGACATCCGCAATGACGCCGTGGCTACCGGATGCGCCGATGACAACCAGTGCCACGCCGTCCAAAGCGCCCAAAAACAACCAAACCGGTAACATCGCCGCACGCTCGGGGAGCGGGCACGGCATGTCAAGGCCATGCTAGAATGCGAGCCGGAGGGAAACCCATGGCAACGAGCGAATACCCCCTCACCGACACGGATCGCGAAACCTACGTGCAGGACGGTGCGGTTTGTCTGCGGGGCCTCTACGACCCCGCCGCGGTCGCTGACCTACTGCACGCGTGGGACCGGGTGTCGGCCGATCCTGTCGCAAGCGGACTAGTGCCGCCCGGCGCGGAACACCGCGAGGTCGGTGATCGGGCCAATATCATTTCACGACCGTCCTATACCGTGCAGGCGTTTCGCGCTTTCATCCAGGCGTCGCCCGCGCCAGCCTTGCTCGGCGCGCTGCTCAACGCGCGCGAGATCGGCTTCTACTGGGACACGATTTTTGAGAAACGGTCGGGCAGTGCGTGGCCGACCACCTGGCACACCGATGCCGGCGCAACCGCGGTCTTGGGGAATACCTTGGTCAACGTCTGGACCCCCCTGACGCCAGTGACCAGGGAAAGCAGCCTCGAAATCCTTGCCGGAACCCATCACAACGACGTTCTTTATTGGCCGCGCTCACCCAACGGCGCCCGCCTCGAGAAACCAGCCGAGCGGCTCTGGTGCCCCGATTTTGAGCCCCTCCGCGACGACCCAAGCCAGCAGTTTATTTCGTGGGACATGGAACCGGGCGACGTCGTGGTGATGCACCCCAAGACAGCCCACTACAACCGCGGCAACCCGACCGGACAAAGACGGGTGGCCTACGCCACCTGGTGGTACGGCGATGATGTCGTCTGGGATCCGCGCCCGGAATGCGAGGAAGGCCACCCGGAAGCGCCGTTTGCGGAAATGCCACGCGGCGAACGCCCCAACCATCCGCTGTTCCCGATCCTGTGGCGCGCCGCGGCCTAGATCCTCAATCGAAAAACGCGAACGTGCGAATCTCGATGCTCTGACGCGGCGGGGCATCGGGCGGCGTATTCGGATCGTCGAACGAACCGTGCGCGGTAAACCGCGCCAGCCCATCGCGCAGCGAGTCGTAGCATTTAAAAATGAGCACCTCGTCAGGCGTCATATCGGGAAAACAGTACCAGCGCTGCGCGGCACTGTGGGCGACATGGTAGATCTCGCCAATTCGTTCTGCGTGTCGCCGCTCGGCAGCGATCAGATCACGAGGATCGAGCGACCGGGCATCACAGATGGCGAGTGGATCGCGCCGAATCGGTCCCGCGATCGGTCGCCATGCCTGAATGATGGCCATGCGACCAGCCAACATGCGATTGGCGTCCTCCGGGTAGAGGTCGCGCACCCGTTGCGGACCGGACCAATCGGTGTAGTCATTGTGCACGATACGGACAGGTTCGCGCAGTTGGTGCTTCTCCTGTTCGCCTTCGTCACCATGGCGCAATGTGTGATCGAATACGGTGACACGTGACGCACCGGTGAGGTTTCCAATAAACCCCTCGATTTCCGGATAATAGACCTGGCGAAGGGCGTCTTCGTCATAGAAGTCGGCAACCGCGCTCGGGCTGTGCACCAGTCGAAAGCCTTCGCGATCGAGTGCCGTCTCGCGGAGATCGCGACCGTTGCCAATGGCAACCGGTACCACGTTACGCCGTCCCTTGTGTTGCTTGATTCGTCCGCCAGGAACGGTCGAACCGCTCACCGGTTTTTCGCTGGTGTTGACCGTGAACGTTAGCGAGCCGGTCGTCGCTACCACGTCTTAACCGGCGGTGATTTGACCTCGAGCTGGACGGACTCTTCCAGGGCCTCGGACTGATGCGGCACGCCCTTCGGGTGAAACCAGGTATCACCTGGCATGGCGACGAACGTATCCCCGCCGATCGAGATTTTGAGCTTTCCTGAGACCAAGTGGCAGGTGGTTTCGTGGTCGTCATGCTGGTGGAGGGGACCGACACGCCCCTTGGGAAAGCGGATCGAGAGCATCAACATCGTGTCGCTTTTCATATGAACCCGGACGCCGACCGAGGTCTCGACGGCCGACCCCTCGACCTGTTCGATCTTTTCCACGACAACGGCATCCGCGGGCACAAAAACCTCTGCGAAGTTCGCCATTTCACTGGCCATCACTGCGCTCCTTTAAGCATCTCATTTTGCCGTCAGTCCCTCCCAAGATAGGATGGCCACGCATTCGCGCAACCCAGTCTGCGACCGTCATCGGTCGCCCGATCACTCAGGAGGTCCGCCCCATGCCGTCTATGGATGTCGTGTCAAAAACCGATATGGCCGAGGTCGATAATGCGATCCAGGGTGCGATGCGCGAAATCGGCACGCGGTTCGATTTCAAGGGCAGCAAATGCTCGATCGAATTGGTCGAGTCGACCCTTGTCGTCATCGCCGATGACGACCTCAAGCTAAAGCAGGTCGACGAACTCATCCGGGGCTACCTTACCCGCCGCAAGGTCGATGCCGGCGCGTTCGAGTTCGGCGCGGGCGAGAAAGCGTCGGGAAACACCTTGCGTCAAATCGTCACTATCAAACAGGGAATCGATCGCGAAACCGCGCAGAAGATCACCAAAGCGGTGAAGGGCTCGAAGCTGAAGGTCCAGGTCGCCATCCAAGGCGATGAGTTGCGCGTTTCCGGCAAGAAACGTGACGACCTTCAGGCGACCATGGCGATGATCAAGGACCTCAAGATCGACCTGCCATTGCAGTTCGTCAATTTTCGCGACTAAACGGCGATAGCATGGCGTCCACGGCTGGACGCAAGGTAGGCATCGAAGGTCGCTGCCGCGATCCGCGCAAACGGGCGACCGGTGGGCGTGATGTCGATGCGCCGCCCTGCGATCTGTAGGATGCCATCCGAAACCAGCGGCTCAAGGCCGTCCATGTCCGCATCGAGGGTATCAAGCGGCATCCCGTGACCCCGCAAAACTGCGTCAAGGTCGACGGTCATATCGCACATCAAGCGCTCGATCACGTCGCGCCGCAGGCGATCATCGTCAGAAAGCGCAACGCCACGGCGGGTGGGCAAGCGACCCGCCGCTATGGCAGCGCCGTAGGGCCGCATATCGGGATCGTTCTGAACATAGCCCTGCGGCAACGCGCCGATCGCCGAGGTCCCAAAACCGAGTAACGTCGAGGCCTCATCAGCGGTATACCCTTGGAAATTTCGGCGCAAAAGCCCAGCATCCTGCGCGCGCACCAGCGTATCGTCGGCCCGTGCGAAATGATCGAGACCGATGCGGCGATAGCCGGCCGCCTCCAGTGCGCCCGCCGCCGCTTCGGCCTGCGCAAAACGCGCCATCGCATCGGGTAGGGCAGCCTCGTCGATCAGTTTCTGATAGCTCTTCATCCAAGGCACGTGGGCATAGCCGAACAAGGCGATGCGGGAGGGTTTGAGCGAGATCGCTTGGTCGATGCTGGCAAGGACGATGTCGACGGTCTGGTGCGGCAGGCCGTACATCAGGTCAAAGTTAATCGCGTCGATCCCTTCATCGCGCAGCCAGGCGACAACCTGGGCAGTCATGGCAAAGGGCTGAACGCGACGGATCGCCACCTGGACATCATCGTTGAAGTCCTGCACGCCAAGGCTCACGCGATTCACCCCGGCCCCGGCAAGCGCGCGAATATAGTCTTGGGTGGCGGTCCGCGGGTCCAGCTCAACCGCCATTTCCGCGTCGCCACCGATACTGAACGCACGATGGAAATGATCGTGGATACGTCGCCAATCATCCCCGCCCAACATCGTCGGGCTCCCGCCGCCCCAGTGGACGAACGCGGCATCGAAGCGTCCCGGCAGGGCTGACGCCACCAAATCAACCTCTGCCTCAAGAGTTTCCAGGTAGCGCGCGACCGGTTCGTAACGGTTCACGATCTTGGTGTGGCAACCACAGAAGGAACACATCTCGGCGCAAAACGGCACGTGGAAGTACAACGACAATGGCACCGTCGATTCGAGCGCCGCGAGCCAATCGCGGTACGTTGCCTCTTGAACGCCATCATGGAAGTGCGGCGCGGTGGGATAGCTGGTGTAGCGCGGCACGTTGATGCCGTAGTGCTCGACAAGGTCTTTGCTTATGTGGCGATTTCGGCGGTTCCCGCCGTCCTCGCTTTGATATGAAGCAACCGAGCGGCCGTTCGGCGCAACTACGGGATGACCCTTAATCGAGAAAGAAGTCAGCGCAGAGTTGAGCTGTTTTCTCCAATCCCTCGGGTGTCTTTGGGTCACCCCCAATGCCGTGCTTGGCGCCCGGGATCAGGGCGGCTGCTTCCTCAAGATAGGGGCGGAGCATGTCGGTCTCGCCAGCCATCACCATCACGGGCAGCTTCAGAAGGGCCACGCGAGGCCGCTTGTCGTACCCCAGTGCGGCCCGATAGTTGTGATGGTAGGTGCGGATCGACTTCAGCAGTTCGACCACCTCATCGTGCATCGTGTCGGCGTCGGAGAGTCCAAGACCTCGCACTCCTTCTTTGGTGCGGTTCCACCACGGCCAAAAGATCTTGCCGTCCCGCACCAAATGCCACGCGCGCAGCAATTGCGTGCCTTCCAAATCCGGCGTCATTTCGGGGGCCTGATTGGCCAAAAGGTCGGCTTGGTCTTTGGGCGAATACAGGCCCATGCCATCGATCACCAGCTTCTTGACCGTCTGCGGCTGCGCTAGTGCCGCCTCGATTCCGATATTGCCGCCGGTGTGAAACCCGTAGACGTAGTAGCTGTCCAGTCCCAGGTTGGCCATCGCGCGCATCATCGCATCCGCCATGTAGTCGATCGTCACCGGAAACTTCTGTTGCGGCGAGGAATCGCCGTTGCCGATGGTGTCCGGTGCAATCACACGGAAGTGGCGCCCCATCGCGCGGATCAGCGGAATGATGGAATACGAACTCAAAGGCGACCCGTGCAGCATCACCAAAGGCGGCGCATCGACAGCCCCACTCGTGCGGTAGTGGATTTGCCCCTCGTCGATCTCGACGAAACCCCGATTGACGCGATCGCTCATACTGTGTGCCCTCCCCGGCGAATCCATGGTCGGCACGTTGGCCGACGATTTCCAGCCATAAGATCACAGAAAAGCGCCAGAGAAAAACGCGCCTGGCACCTTCTGATTGGCTGGCGAATTCCCTAAGCTTTCAACCGCGCGCTCCGGCGTCCAGCATCTTGAGGACTACAAGAATGAAAACCACAAACCTCGACGTGATCATCGTGGGTGCCGGGTTCTCCGGCATCTATATGCTGCATAAGTGCCGCACGCTGGGCCTCTCGGGGCGCATCATCGAAGCCGGCACTGATGTCGGCGGCACCTGGTACTGGAACCGCTATCCCGGCGCGCGCTGCGACGTCGAGAGTATGACCTACTCCTATTCGTTCTTGAAAGATTTGGAGCAGGAATGGCGATGGCCCGAACGCTACGCCGTTCAATCGGAGATCCTGCGCTATATCAACCACGTCGTGGACCGGCTCGACCTCCGCGACGATATCCAGGTCGAGAGCCGGGTCACCGAAGCGGTGTTCGACGACACGACCAACCGGTGGGCGGTCGCAACCGACGCCGGCGATCGCTTTTCGGCGAAATACTGCATCATGGCGACCGGGTGCCTGTCGACGCCAAACCTCCCCCAATTCAAAGGGCTCGATCAGTTCGAGGGGGATTGGTACCACACCGGCTTTTGGCCCAAAGAGGGCGTCGACTTTGTCAGCAAACGCGTGGGGATCGTTGGCACAGGTTCAACGGGTATTCAGTCCATTCCCATCATGGCCGAACAAGCCGACCACCTGACCGTGTTTCAGCGCACGCCGAACTTCAGCATCCCAGCCTGGAACGGCCCGATTTCCGATGATGCCGACCGCGCCTGGAAGAAGGCCTATCCTGAACTTCGCGCGCGGGCGCGCGTCTCACCGGTCGGCTCCCCGTTTGAGTCGCCCGAAATCTCCGCGCTTGAGGTTTCCGATGCAGAACGGGAAGAGATTTTCGAAACCCGGTGGCAGCAGGGCGCGTTCAACTTTCTGGCCGCGTTTTCCGACTTGCTCTCGAGCAAAGAGGCGAATCAGTACGCGATCGACTTCGTCCACCGCAAGATTCGTGAGCGGGTCAACGATCCTGACATCGCTGAACTGCTGTGCCCCAAGGACCATCCCTTTGGCACAAAGCGACTGTGTGTCGATACGAATTACTACGAGACCTACAACCGAGATAATGTCGATCTGATCGACGTACGAACCACGCCTATCAAGGAGATTGTTCCGACGGGCATTCTCGTGGGCGAGACGACATACCCGCTCGATGTCATCGTGTTCGCCACCGGGTTCGATGCGATGACGGGCGCATTGATGAATATCGATATCCGCGGTCGTGGCGGGATGGCCTTTCGCGACAAATGGGCCGACGGGCCAAGCAGCTACCTTGGCATCGCCGTTGCGGGCTTTCCCAACCTCTTCACCGTCACAGGACCCGGTAGCCCTTCGGTGTTGAGCAACATGATGGTGTCGATCGAGCAGCACATCGATTGGATTTCCGACTGCATCGCTCACCTCGAAGCGGCGTCAATGGCAACCATCGAGCCCGAGCAAGACGCTGAAGATACATGGATGGCACACGTCAACCAGGTCGCCAGTGAGTTTCTCTACGAGGACTCCAACACCTGGTATCTAGGCGCCAATATTCCCGGCAAGCCCCGCGTCTTCCTGCCATACGTCGGCGGTGTTGGCCATTACCGCGAGGTCTGCGACGACGTCGCGGCAAAAGGCTACGAAGGCTTTGCCCTTACGCCCGCCGGTGGTGGATCACCAGCCTAAATCGCCAGCAGGGGCCGCCCCCTACCCTAGCGTCGCGCGGTGGTCCCCAACGGCGGCGACGGACGCGGCTTACGTGCTCGAACGATTTGGCAGCCGGGGCGCCAGAAATACCGCAGCGGCACGCTCAGCATGTGCACTAGGCGGGTGAAGGGGAACAAGACGAAAACCAAAAGCTGCGCACCGCCGTCGAGCGCCTCGCGAACTACCTCCTGGTCTGCCACACAAAAGAAGGCAGCACCTCGTTTACGCTGCCGCTTGAAAAGCAGTTGCTCGCGTCGCTGATGGGGATGACGCCGGAGAGTCTGTCTCGCGCATTTGGCACCCTAAAGGCCTACGGTGTTGAAGTGTATGGTGCGAACGTCACGCTCTCGAACGTCGCCAACCTGACGACCCTCGCCAAGCCAACCGCCTTCATCGACAACCCGACGATCTGACGCGGCTATCCGCCTGCCGAATAGGCACGGCCCACGCTCTGTCCGTTTTGAGACAGGTCAAGCGTGAAGCGGGGTTTGGTTGTTAAGGTTGAAGCGGCCCATCCCGGGCCCAGCGTTAGGCGGAAGCCGGACCGATGTTTTTAGACGTTATAACGTCATTCTTTTCATCCACGTGTTGCTCTTTGGATACTGGCTCGGCACGGACCTCGGCGTTTTCTTTTGCGACAGCCAAATGATCCGCGCGGACCTCGATATCGAGGAACGCATGCGCGTTCGGCGCATTCGCTACAAGGTCGATATAGCACCGCGAACGTGCGTCGTGTTGATCCTCGGATTCGGGTTCACGCTCGCGCTACAGTTCGGATCACCGCTCGACGGCGTCCTGTTGGCGCTGGTGTGAATCGCCTGCCTCAGATGGCTGGCGTTAATTTTTGGCGGGCGTTTTCATCCCAACCTCGATCTGAGGCGCCGCCTCGGACGCATCGACCGCGGCGTTTGGGTTCTGGTTGGCGCGGTGATGATCGCCTTCGGCCTGTACAACTTTTTTGGTGGCCCCATCGCGGACCAGTGGCTGGCCATCAAACTCATCATCTTCGGCGTGATCGCTTGGAACGGGATTTGGATCATGCGCGTGGGCGACCGTTGGTACCCACTGATCGACATGGTGTGCGCGGGCGGAGAGGAAAAAGTCCTCGGCGAAGCGTTGATGCGGACGAACCGCAAATGGGCCGCAACGGCCGCGGGCGTGTTGTGGTTCTTCGTCCTGGTCATGGCCTTTTTGGGCACGACCAAACCGTTCTAAACGGCGCTCGATGGCGCTGACGCTTAAAAACTAAGCGACAGCGTCAGCCACCATTTCTGGGTGTCGACGGAGAATCCGTCGGCCTTGTAGTCGGCGAATTTGGCGGCCACGGCCACACCCTTGGACAGCGTCTTGGCCACGCGCAAGTCCAGTTCCTGGCCGTAGCGGTCGCCCGAGTCCGACGCAAACTTGTGCACCGAGGCGATCGCCACGACCCCGGAGAAGAGTGTGCCGGGCGGGATTTTGTAGATTCCGGCCGCCGCGTATTCGCGAATGCCGTTATTCGGTGTGGTCAAAAACTTGTCGGCCCAGCCCTGAAACGCGTGGCTGGTGCCGAAGGGAAACTGGAACGCCCGATTGCCGCGGCCTTCGATCACGGCGGCCTTGGCGCGCAGGGTGAGCGGCCCTTTGGCGACACCGGGCTCAAGAACATAATAATTGGCGTCGTAATTCACCGTGTTGTTGGCGTAGTCGGATTGCCGGGCGAACTCGGCGTTGAGAGTGCCGGTCCAAGACCCAAGCGGGCGCTTAGCAGAGAGGCGCGCTCCAAAGGTCTTGGAGGACTGGGCCGACAGATCATCGATATCGAACAGATGGCCAAACGCGGACAGCGCCACCGCGTCGGTGGGCTTGAAGCCGATATTCAGGACGTATAGGTCGGTATTGAACGATCCGAGAGGGGAGCGGCGTCCGAAGATACGATGGACCTCGGACGAATAGAAAGCATCAATTGTGGCTCGTTCGAATTGACGATTGGTGAGGTGCAGCGCATCGAAGGTCTGATGGTTTTGCCGAAACCCGACCGCACTGATGTGGCGCTGATTGGCCATGTTGATCACTTGCCGCCCAGCCACCGCACTGGTGGCCGGCAGACCGTCATAGCGAAGGTAGGCCTGATTGAGTTCGACCCTATCGGGATCCACCACGACAGGAAACGTCGTGCGGTTATTGGTCCAGCTGTTGTAGCGCGCACTGCCTAATAACTCGACGACCTCGCCTTCAATGAAGCCTTGAAAACACCCCTTCTTGGGCGTGCGATAACCGAGCGCGAGACGGACCGTACTCGCATCCGCGGTGCGGTTGAGGTCCTGTTGATCGACATGCTCCAGACGAAACCGCGTGTTCAGCGACACGGTGCCGCCGTCGGGACCGAACGGTTGCGCAGCGAAGGCAACATCTGCCACCAAGAGAGCGACCCCGGCCAAGCCGGCCGTACCCCAAATACGTTTTGATCAAGAAAACCCTATCGCGCCCTCCGCCTTGGTCGTTACGAAACGAACCGGATACACCCCCTACCCTGCGCGTATGCCGCATGCGATTCGATGCGCTGGATCAAAACCATTCCCCCGAGACCATGGCCTCGGGCGGCGCAGCTCTTTCGGTTTTCAGAAGACGTCGGCTCTAAGGGCGCTGATAGACGACCGACAGGTTGTTGGCCGGCATGGCGACCGTCTCGACATGGACCAAGCCATTCTCTTCCGCACAGGCGATAACATCCTCAAGGTGTCGAATACCCCATTCGGGGTTTCGCCCGCGCAGCGATTCATCAAACGCGGCATTGCTCGGCGCGGTGTGACCGCCACCCTGGGCATAGGGTCCATACATGAACAGATGCGCACCGGTCGGGAGGACGCGACCGGCGGCCGCCATGATCCCTTCGCACGCGGTCCACGGCGAAATATGAATCATGTTGATGTTGACCATCGCCACCACCGGGCAGTCGAAGGCGAGGTCCTCGGGTGTCGGGGTCGAGGCATCAATGCGCAGCGGCGGACGGACGTTGGAGAGGTTCTCGTGAGCGATCCACGCCGCGATACTGTCGTGCGCGGCTTTGTCGAGGTCGCTCGGCTGAAATACGAGATGAGGAAACGCCGCGGCAAAGAAGGTCGTGTGCTGCCCGCTGCCGCTCGCGACCTCAAGCACAAGCCCCTCACCCTGCGCCGGAAGGTACTTTTCAAGGACCGACAGGATGGG